>NZ_JBYQFJ010000006.1:0-190280 GCF_057836705.1 Virgibacillus carmonensis
CTCCAATGCATCAAGGAAATAATATATCTCCAATGCATCAAGGAAATAATATATCTCCAATGCATCAAGGAAATAATATATCCCCAATGCATCAAGGAAATAATATATCTCCAATGCATCAAGGAAATAATGTATCCCCGATGCATCAAGGAAATATATCTCCAATGCATATGCCGCCGCAAAAACATATGCCTCACAAGCAACATGGATGTGGTTGTGGATGTACAGGGGAAAAGCCGCCATTTCATCATTACCCGAGCAACATGAATATGTATGAAGAAAAACCACCTTATCAGCAATATGCTAAGAAAATGAATAAGAGTATGTATGACGAAATGCCAGAGATGGAAATGCCTAAAAAACCGAACCATAAATTTGATGATGACTGTAATGATATGGAGAACCAACATCATTATGAAGGATACAATCAATCATATCCTCAAATGGACAATAATAAAGGGTATGGCAATCCGCGTCCAGCTCCACCTGGATTTCAACCTTTCCCTACTGCGTCATTCAGAGATGATGAGGATGAAAATAATAACGAATAAGAAAAAAAGAGAGACGAGACGAATCCAATCAATCGTCTCTCTTTTTTGTGCGAATTTTTTCCAGAAATCATCAAAGAATGTTAATATAATAAATAAATTTATAGAAAAAAGGAGTTTTATGAATGGAAGAGATGGTAGACAAAATTGTCCAGTGGTTACGTGATCAAGTGAAAGAAGCAAATGTTGAAGGATTACTAGTAGGTGTTAGTGGTGGTCTGGATTCTGCAGTTGTTGCAAATTTGATTAAACGCGCAGTACCTGATCATTCCCTGGGTGTCATTATGCCCCTTGATAGTAGTCCAGATAGTGTGACACATGCTGAAAAGGTAATTGAAAAGTGTGGGATAGATAAGATTACGATTGATTTAACAGAAACACATAAAGTCATGTACACGCAAATTCAAGAAAATTTAAAACAAAAAGATGATTGGGTAGAGAGAAATGATCAATTATCGAATGCGAATCTCCGTGCACGGTTACGTATGGGCACGTCATATTCACTAGCAACGAATTACAATTATTTAGTGGTAGGTACTGATAACGCCTCTGAATGGTATACCGGATATTTCACTAAATATGGTGATGGTGGGGTTGATATCTTACCAATTATTGATTTTACCAAACAAGAAGTACGCGAAATGGCACGTGCCTTAGGTGTTCCAGACGAAATTGTCAATAAAAAACCAAGCGCAGATCTTTGGGAAGGTCAAACAGATGAGGCGGAAATGGGAACATCCTATGACAAAATTGATGCATTTTTAAAAGGGGAAGATATTCCCAAAAAGGACAAAGAAATCATCGAAGAAATGCATAGACGAACCGAACATAAACGTAAGGCTGCTAATCAATTTCGATTAACAAATTAAATAAAGATCTAGACAATCTAAAGGAATATATTCCTGTAATTAACTAGGGTAAAAAATACTTCTTTTAAACATGCTAAATGTGAAGGAGGTGTTTTTTGCATGAAACTCAGTTTTGTTGGCTTATTATTTATTGTGTTCGTGACTACAGGCTGTTCGAATGAGGGAAATAATGAAGCAAGTAATGAACAAATCCAATCACAACCAATACAATATGAAACAAAAGACGAACAAAATGAACGTCTTGGTACACGTGATCAGACAATAGGTGAAAAAGGCGGTTATCCTCAATCAGAGCAAAAGGAAATAAATAGGGGTGATAACACAGCTGGAAACAATACCGATACTTTTACAAATGAACAATCTAAGAAAATCGCAGACCATTTGATGAAACGACGTGATATTAAGGCAGCACAAGTAGCAATCACTGATGAAAGAATTGTCGTAGCACTAATGTTGAATGAACATACGGATCATGAAATTAGTGAAGACATTGAAAAAGAAGTTCGTACATTTGATCAAAATAAAACGATTGTTGTGTATACCGATGATATTTATTGGGATCGGATGAACAATTTAGAGGCTAGACTTAAGCAATCAAAATTTCCAAATGATCTAAAAGAAGACATGGAACGATTATTTAATCCTGATCGTGATCAATAATGTAAAAAACCTTTGTGATGCAGCAAAGGTTTTCTTGTTAAAGTCAATTTTATGTTTATATGGGGGTGAAAATTTGATATAGTTAAGAAAGAAACTTTCTAGAGAGGAGAATGTCCAAGTGGCTGGTCATTCTAAATGGAAGAATATTCAAAAGAGAAAGAATGCTCAAGATGCTAAAAAAGGTAAAGTTTTTATGCGTCATGCAAAAGACATATATACAGCTGCAAAGCAAGGTGGAGGAGACATTGCAACAAACGCTTCATTGCGCTTAGTGGTTGATAAAGCGAAGTCTGATAATATGCCAGGCGAGAATATCGAACGTGCTATTAAAAAAGCGACAGGAACACTTGATGGAGCGAGCTTTGAAGAAATTACATATGAGGGGTACGGACCAGGTGGAGTAGCTGTTATTGTTCATATTTTAACCGATAATAAAAACCGGACAGCAGCGGATATCCGTCATGCATTTAAGAAAAACAACGGAAACCTTGGAGAGAGTGGTTGTGTAGCTTTCATGTTTGATCGAAAAGGATACATTGTGATAGGAAATGAAGATGGTAATATTAGCGAAGATGATATTACACTTCAAGCAATTGAAGCTGGTGCAGAAGACATTGTCGTCGAAGAAGATGCCTATGAAATCTTTACTACTCCTGAGGATTTTGAAGATGTTCGTCAACATCTAAATGGATTGGAATATTCCATTTCTGACTCTGAAATAACTTTGATTCCACAAACATACAGTACGCTACCAGAAGAAGAGGAACAAAAAATGTTAAATCTGATTGATTCATTAGAAGATAACGAAGATGTTCAAGATATTCATCATAATTTGGAACTTAGCTAAAAACAAAAACTTCTATTCCTTATTGTGAATAGAAGTTTTTGTTTTATACACCGATAGAGTGTTGCTGTGCGCTCTATCGTCAGTTATGTTAAAATGGGTGAAGGACGTTATAGAGGAGAAGGATTATGATTGCATACATAAAGGGGAAAGTTACATATATTCAAGATGATTCAGTCATCATTGATGTGCAGGGGGTTGGGTATGAGATTTTATGTGCCAATCCTTTTGTTTTTCAAACTTCACTTAATGATGAGGCACTAATATTTACGCATCATCATGTACGAGAAGATGCACAAGTACTGTATGGCTTTAAAAATCAAGAACAAAAATCTCTCTTCACAAAACTCTTGCAAGTATCCGGCATTGGTCCAAAAGGTGCGCTTGCTATTTTAGGAACCGTTAATGTCAGTGATTTTGTTGCAGCCGTTGAACGAGAAGATGATAAATTTTTAACCAGTTTTCCAGGTGTTGGTAAAAAAACAGCACGTCAAGTTATCTTAGACTTAAAAGGGAAGCTTACTACCATGCTTTCTATTCCGCATGAATTACCTGACGATCAACCGGCGCAAAAGGGGTCTGTTGAAGGATTGTCTGAAGCCCAAGAAGCATTACGATCATTAGGATATTCAGAACGAGAAATCAAAGCGGTGATTCCGCAGTTACAAAAAGAAAATCTGTCTAATACTGATGAAATCATTCGAAAAGCTTTAGCGTTGTTAATGAAGAATTAGCAAAGGGGGGATAATAATGGAGGAACGCATGGTCACTGGTGAAATACAGGAAGAGGATTCTACTGTTGAACTTAGTCTTCGCCCCACAGCACTCAACCAATACATTGGTCAAAATAAAGTCAAAGAAAATCTACATATCTTTATTCAAGCAGCTAAGATGCGTGAGGAGCCGTTAGATCATGTTCTTTTATATGGGCCGCCGGGACTAGGGAAAACAACGCTAGCGGCTATCATAGCGAACGAGATGGGTGTGCAATTTCGGTCTACTTCTGGACCAGCGATTGAACGAGCCGGAGATTTAGCTGCTATACTTTCATCCTTAGAACCTGGGGATGTCCTGTTTATTGATGAAGTTCATAGGTTACCCCGATCAGTAGAAGAAGTGTTATATTCTGCAATGGAAGACTTTTTTCTTGATATCGTCATAGGAACTGGTCCAAGTGCGCGTTCCGTTAGGATTGATCTGCCACCTTTTACACTGGTAGGTGCAACGACAAGGGCTGGTTTGTTATCAGCCCCACTAAGAGATCGTTTTGGTGTATTAAGTAGACTAGAGTTTTACGAAGCAAAGGACTTGTGTTCTATAGTAGAGCGTACAGCGGAAATATTTCAAACAACTATATCTAAAGAATCCGCAGCAGAGGTTGCTAGGAGGGCAAGAGGAACTCCGCGAATCGCAAATCGATTGTTGAAAAGAATTCGTGATATCTCTCAGGTAAGGGGAGAGGTGGAAATTAGTCTATCAACAACAGAACTTGCATTGGAAATGCTTCAAGTCGATGATGTTGGTCTAGATCATATTGATCATAAGCTTCTGAAGGGTATAATTGATGGCTTTCAAGGTGGTCCTGTAGGATTGGATACAATAGCAGCTACAATCGGTGAAGAACCACAGACTATTGAAGACGTATATGAGCCATACTTATTACAAATAGGCTTTATTCAGCGTACACCAAGAGGAAGAGTGGTTACTCCAAAGGCTTATAACCATTTTGGAATAAAAGGACCTGAGTAGAATGAGTATGGGAAAATTATTTATTGTTCTAGGATTAGTTTTTATTAGTATTGGAGTTATATGGACACTTTTTGGTAAACTGCCGGGGGATATTAGTTTTAAAAAAGGCAATTTTTCCTTTCACTTTCCAATTATGACATCCATTGTAGTAAGTATAATACTGTCTATTATTTTATTTTTAATAGGAAAATTGAGGTAAGAAAGGGTAAGGCGTTGCAACATGGATATAAATGATTTCGATTTTGAATTACCAGAAAAGTTAATTGCACAAACACCCCTACTGAATCGAACTGCATCAAGACTATTGGTCATGAATCGTGAATCAAAGCGAATAGAACACAAGCACTTTCCTGACATAAAAAACTATCTTGAAAAAGGGGATTGTCTAGTTCTAAATGATACACGAGTTCTACCTGCACGTTTATATGGTATAAAAAATGATACAGGAGCAAAAGTGGAAGTATTACTTCTTCATCAACAAGAAGAAGATTGCTGGGAGGTTCTTGCTAAGCCTGCAAAGAAAATAAAAGTGGGTACTGAGCTAAGATTTGGCGATGGTAGGCTCCGGGCTATTTGTCTTGAAACAAGGGAACATGGTGGGCGGATACTGCAGTTTAGCTACGAGGGTATTTTTTATGAAGTATTAGATGAACTTGGAGAAATGCCCCTCCCTCCGTACATTAAGGAACAGCTACCTGAGAAAGAACGCTACCAAACTGTCTTTGCTAGGGAAGAAGGCTCGGCTGCTGCTCCTACCGCAGGCTTACATTTTACTAATGAATTATTAGATGAACTGAGGGATATGGGGGTAATCATTGCATTTATTACGTTACATGTGGGACTTGGAACATTCAGGCCTGTTAGTGTAGATAATATTGATGATCATACCATGCACTCCGAGTTTTATCATATGACAGAAGAAACAGCAGAAACACTGAAGACTGTTAAAAAAAATAAGGGAAGAATTATCTCAGTGGGTACAACCTCTACAAGAACAATTGAAACAATTGCACGTGACAATGAGGGCGAATTTATTGCTTCAAGCGGTTGGACGGACATATTCATTTATCCACCATATAACTTTCAAGCAATAGACGGCTTAATTACGAACTTTCATTTGCCAAAATCCACTTTAATTATGCTGGTAAGTGCCCTTGTGGACCGGGAGAGTGTACTACATGCATACAAGGAAGCTGTCAAAGAAGAATATCGCTTTTTTAGCTTTGGCGACGCCATGTTAATTTTACACTGAAACAAAATAAATATTTTTTAAGTAAACCTTTATAAGAAAGAGGAAGAATAAAATGGCTGCAATAACGTATGAATTAATAAAGACATGTAAACAAACTGGTGCCCGACTGGGTAAGGTGCACACCCCCCATGGTTCATTTGATACACCAATGTTTATGCCTGTGGGTACACTGGCAACGGTAAAGACAATGAGCCCAGAAGAATTAAAAGAAATAGAAGCAAAAATAATTCTTTCTAATACGTACCATTTGTGGCTTAGACCTGGTGAGGAGATTATCCAAGAGGCTGGAGGCTTGCATAAATTTATGAATTGGGACAGACCCATTCTGACGGATTCTGGTGGATTTCAGGTTTTTAGTTTAAGCAAAATTCGTGAAATCCAAGAAGAAGGCGTACATTTTAGAAATCACATCAGTGGTGAAAAATTATTTCTGTCACCAGAAAAAGCAATGCAAATTCAAAACGCTTTAGGTTCAGATATTATGATGGCGTTTGATGAATGCCCACCATATCCTGCATCCTTTGATTACATGAAATCATCGGTTGAACGTACATCAAGATGGGCAGAAAGGTGCCTAAAAGCACACCAAAACTCAACTAGTCAAGGGCTATTTGGTATTATCCAAGGTGGCGAATATGAAGAATTAAGGAAACAAAGCGCACAGGATCTTGCGTCACTCGACTTACCTGGTTATGCAATTGGTGGATTATCAGTTGGTGAACCAAAGGATATCATGAATCGGATGTTAGAGTATACGACCCCACTCATGCCATCCACTAAGCCACGTTATTTAATGGGGGTCGGTTCACCAGATTCATTGATCGATGGTTCGATTCGTGGGATTGACATGTTTGATTGTGTCCTACCTACACGTATTGCGCGAAATGGGACATGCATGACTTCAAATGGTCGTCTTGTTGTTCGCAATGCAAAATACGCAAAAGACTTTTCACCTATAGATGAAAATTGTGGTTGTCATGTTTGCAAAAATTACACTCGAGCTTATATCCGACATTTAATTAAATCTAAAGAAACATTCGGATTTAGGCTTACTACTTATCATAACCTTCATTTTCTGTTAAAATTAATGGAACAAGTACGAACAGCGATAAGCGAGGATCGACTTGGTGATTTTAAAGAAGCATTCTTTGAACAATATGGTTTGAATCAACCGAATGCAAAGAATTTTTAGAGGGGGGGGAACAAATTGGATACATTATATAGTTTACTTCCAATAATTTTAATGTTTGTCATTTTTTACTTCTTGTTAATTCGTCCGCAACAAAAACGTCAGAAACAAGTAAAGCAAATGCAATCAGATCTTAAAAAAGGTGATTCGATCATCACAATAGGCGGACTTCATGCTACCATCCATGCGATTGATGAGGCTACTGTTATTGTTGCAGCCGATGGAGTAAAGTTTACATATGATCGTTCTGCTATTCGTGAAGTTAGCAATTCAGTTGCTTCAGAATAATAGACACATAGTAAATGCTGAGCTAGCGTAGTACAAGCAAGAAATGGTCTTCATTTTTTGCTTGTTTCTACAACTGTACATAAAAAAAGAAGTTGATGCAAAATTTCGCATCAACTTCTTTTTTCTTTGCCTAAGAAACTATAAAATTTGTAATTGTGGATAACTGATCTAACTAGTCAGCCACGTCCAGCTCCCATTGCCTAGTGCCCTTCCGGCTCTTCCTTACGATAACAGTTCGACATAGTTGAACGTCCTTAATCGCTTACGCTCTTCGTTTTTCCTTTATCTCATAGAAAAAAGGAGGTTCGATTAAAACCGCCACAAAGCATGAGCAACATTGAACTACCCACGTTGCGTGGACACAGGCCATACGGCAATAACCGGACGCTTGCGCTTTTGTTTTATTCTTTACTTTCCCCAACTGCATTTACTCCAATTACTCCTCCAACAACCGCTACTAAAATGTACCCTAAATGATTGAGAGATTGTTCAATAGAAAATGTTTGTTCATATCCTAAATACTGTACCGCAAAGGTGAATAAAGTGAATCCTAGCCCAGTTAAGCCGCCAATTAACCAACCCTTTTGCTTGCTTTTTGTTCCAGCCACAATGCCTCCAATGAATAACGTAATTAATCCAACTACAAGAGTTACCCAGGAAAGAGTTGGTTCATTCAATGGTGTAAACTTGAGTAAAAGCGCTAAAACAATACTTGAAACAAAAATTAGTCCTAGGATAACTACCCAGCCATACGATAGTGCAATAAACTGTTGCTTCCTCATTATGTTTCCCCCTCTGTTTGTCCATTTACTGTCATTTTATTCATGTTTTATAAAAATAGACGAACAATATTTATTTAGCAGGGAACCATTTTGCGAAGAAAGGAATTTGTTTTAATTCTTCTTTTGTGATAAATCTTAATGCAAAAAGTAATGTTATATACACAAGCGTTAAGATGAGGAATATGCCCATAAGAATAAAGAGGTTAGGGTCCATTGATGCATAAGTATTTTTTAGAATACTTCCAACCCACCATGTTACCACTAACAGACCTATCATTTTGCTTAAATCTGAAATAGGGATAGAGAATTTAATTGCTTTTCTTAGAGCAGCTAAATGTAATAATGTTACTAACACAACGCCTATAACCATGGCTAGTGCGACCCCAGTAATTCCGAACTTGGGGCTTGAAGCAAGAACAAATAACGCAGTAAACTTAACAAATGCACCAATAAGGCTATTCCACATAGCTGGCTTTGCTAAGTCCAAAGCTTGCAAGGCAGCTTGAAGCGGAGCTTGTATATAGAGTAGGATGAAAAAAGGTGCCATTAAAACAAGAAAACTACTTGCGTGATCTGTCCCATACATATAAAGTAAAATAGGTGCTGCGAATAGTGACAACACGATAGTTGCCAGTGCACCGGATGCAAATGATATTCGAATAGATTGATGAATCCGGTAATGGATTAATTCTTTATTTCGATTTGCACCTGCTTCACTTATGGATGGCACTAGTGCAATGGCTAATGACTGGGTAATGAAGGTTGGTAAAAATAAAAGTGGCAATACATATCCTGTAAGCTCCCCGTACTGTTTAGTTGCTAGAGTACTTGCAATGCCAGCTATTGCTAGGCTTTGCGTTACGAGTATAGGTTCAATAAAATAGGATATGGATCCTACCATTTTGCTTCCTGTACTGGGTAAGGCTACAGAAAACAAGTCCGATAATGTGTTTTTGCTCGACTTTAAGTAACCAAAGAAACGATATCTAATTTTAAATACCTTTTTCCGTTTAAATACGTATATAATAAAACTCAAGGAAACAAGTTCACCAAGAATAACGCTAATCATTGCACCAGCAGCAGCAAATTCAATTCCATATGGAAGAAGTAACTTAACGAAAAGCGCTACACAGCTAATCCGTACAATTTGTTCAATGACCTGTGAGTAGCTTTGTGGTTTCATATCCTGAAGACCCTGAAAGTAACCTCGAATAACCGATGAGATAGCTACAATTGGTATAATTGGACTTAAAGCTAAGAGCGGATATATTGTTCGACTGTCTGTTAATAAAGATGTAGCAATAAGTGGAATTAGGAATATCAAAAGGATCATTGCAACTATGCTCGTACAACCAGTAATAATTAAAGATACAATCAATATTTTTTTAATTTCTTGTGGGTTATTTGCGGCATCCGCTTCAGCTACACGTTTGGAGATTGCAACGGGTAACCCAAGCTGGGTAATTGTGATAACTAAAAATAAAGTAGGAAGGGCCATCATGTACAACCCTACACCTTCTGATCCCATTAATCGGGCTACGACTATACGATTTATAAAACCCAACAAACGCGTTATCATACCAGCTATAATCAAAATGATCGTTCCTTGTAAAAATGTTTGTTTGGTCATAATGAAAACCCTGCCTTCTCAAATAATAAAATTTCATATACAATGATATATATGCAATGAATGTGTCCAAGCATGACAAAAGAAAGAATTAGGGCTATTGAATAAGATAGGGGGATATGTGTTGGAAATTGTACAGACTGTTAATGAGTGGAAAACACTAATGAAACCCGCTTTGGAAAGCAAGAAGAGTGAATTTCAGTTACTGGGTTATTCCCGGGCTTCAACTGAAGAAATTTGGAATTGTTTGGAACTAAAGGTTTGGAAGGGTAATCCTCCAAAACGCGTATATGAGGTTGTTCAAGATATTTTTCATCTTGCATCGAATATATATTTGAGCTATTTAACAGTTAAAGCATATGAAGATAATGATTTGATGGCATCCATTCAAGCGGTAACAAAAAAGAATGATAAGTAGATAAGATTAGTAATTGAATACATATGAAAGTGCTAGAGAGAAAAGGGAGGCAATTGGTAAATGAAAAATCGAAGTAAAATTGTTGCCTTTTTTCTAATCGTTATAATATTTGCTACAACGATTGGAACAACGGTTACTGGGATAACGAAAGATATTAATTTAGGTTTAGATCTTCAAGGTGGGTTTGAAGTATTGTACGAGGTAGATCCGGTTGAAGAGGGAAGAGGAGTAGATCGTGATCTACTAGAAGCAACTGTGCGAACATTAAACGAACGTGTAAATAGACTTGGTATTAGCGAAGCAAATATTAATATTGAAGGCGATGATCGGATACGTGTCCAACTAGCTGGAGTAGAGGATCAAACAGAAGCCCGCGAATTATTATCAACATCAGCTAGGTTATCTTTTAGGGATGTAAGTGATAAAGAATATTTGAATGGGTCTGACATTGCAGAAGGTAGCGCACAACAAGATTTCGATGCGCAAACAAATGCACCTATTGTTACATTACAATTAAAGGATGCGTCAAAGTTTGGCGAAGTTACAAGTGAAATTAAACAAATGCAAAATCCAGAAACACCCTATCAGGATAACCTGTTAGTTATTTGGATGGACTTCCAAGAAGATGATTCATTTGCAGAAGAATATAAAAAAGAGGATCCAAAATACATATCAGCCCCACAGGTATCAGAAACTTTGAATACAACAAATGTACAGATCTCAGGGGATTTCACTGTAGAATCCGCACAACGATTAGCTGATATTATTAATGCGGGATCATTACCTGTTAACTTGATTGAGAAGTATTCGACGTCAGTTGGAGCCCAATTTGGTGAACAAGCATTAAACAAAACGGTATTCGCAGGAATGATTGGTATCGGACTAATTTTCCTATTCATGATTGCTTACTATCGTTTCCCTGGTCTAATTGCTGTGATCAACTTAAGCATCTATATATATTTAATACTAGTTGTGTTTGAATTACTCAATGGTGTTTTAACATTACCTGGAATTGCTGCGTTAATCTTAGGAGTTGGTATGGCTGTTGATGCGAATGTTATTACCAACGAACGAATTAAAGAAGAGTTACGCGCAGGCAAATCAGTTTCAGCTGCTTTTAAAGCTGGGAATAAAAACTCGTTATCAACCATTTTTGATGCTAATATTACAACCATTTTAGCCGCATCAATTTTATTTATATTTGGGACAAGTTCCGTAAAAGGGTTTGCGACCATGTTAATTATAAGTATTTTGGTGAGTTTTGTTACAGCCGTCTATGGTTCAAGAATACTATTGGGATTATGGATAAAGAGTAAATTTCTACGCAACCGCCCAGGGTTATTTGGCGTTAAACAAAAAGATATAAAAGACATTAAAGATAAAACAGAGTATGAACCGAAAATATTCAATAGAGAAGTCAATACTGTAAAACACCGTAAAAAATTCTTTATTGCTTCAAGTGTAATGGTGATTCTCGGAGCCGTATCGTTACTTCTATTCCAATTGAATCCTGGAATTGATTTCACAAGTGGTTCACGTGTACAGGTTTTAGCGGAGGATAGCTTAACTACTGAAGAAGTTAAAGATAGTTTAGCTGAATTAAATCTAGAAGCAGAATCAGTAGTGTTGTCAGGAGACAACCAAGAGATTGCAGTTATTCGCTACGACACTGTCCTAGAAGAAGATCAAATAGCAGAAGTAAAGAATTACTTTATTGAAAAACATGGCAATGAACCGAATGTAAGTGTTGTATCCCCAATTGTTGGGGAAGAACTTGTTCAAAACGCCTTGTATGCAGTTGGGATTGCGATAATTGGAATGATTATTTATGTTGCCTTCCGATTTGAATTCTTTTTTGCAATAACCGCTATTATCGCACTAGTTCACGATGCATTTTTCGTATTGGCGATATTCAGTCTGTTCGGAATTGAATTTGATGTAACCATTGTAGCTGCAATATTAACAATCGTTGGTTATTCGATTAATGATACAATCGTAACATTTGACCGTATTAGAGAAAATTTAATTAAAAAGAAACGTGTGAAGTCGGCTAAGGAACTTGCTGTTATTGTAAACCGCAGTCTGGTTCAAACATTCACCCGTAGCATTAATACGACTCTTACAACAATGATTGCTGTTTTAGCGTTTCTGTTCTTAGGTGCCGAGCCTATTACCGGATTTGCCATTGCTCTTGCAGTAGGACTTATTGCGGGAACATATTCATCACTTTTCCTAGCATCACAATTGTGGTTGATATGGAGAAGTAAAATGATCAAAAAGAAGCCAGTAGTTTTCGAGAAAAAGAAACGTTCAGAAGGACCTCAAGTATAAGATAAAGAAACCCTTGTTGCCTAATTGTAACAAGGGTTTTATGATTAATAAGTAAAAAAAAGGGTATTTTATAAATATGAAGAGGAGGATACATAATGAGAGGTCAAACATATGTTATATTCGCCATTATTTTTGTTATTATTGTAGCTATTTTTGCCGTAATAAATGTTGATCCTGTTGAAGTGAATTATTTATTCGGTACAGGTGAAGCACCCCTGATTTTCGTTATATTGTTTTCGGTACTAATGGGTGGTATTATAACGGCTGCTGTTGGTATTGTTAAAGTATTTCGCTTACAACGTGAAAATAAAACGTTGCGGAAAGAAAATGAACAATTAAAGAACAATTCCACTTCAGTTCCACACGATACACAAAATGCATCTGCTATCACAAAGGAAGAAGTTGGAATAGAAGACAAAGAAGAAGATAAACAAGTCTAACAGGGATAACTAATTCTCATTGCGACCCTTGGTTCTCTTTTGTATAATAGGAAAGTCAGGGGTGAATTTATGTTTAAAAGCAAAGCAAAATGGAATTTCACGGAAGAGAATTTGGAACAAACACGGTGGATGGGTGATTCAGCTGAAATTTCACCTGTAATTAAAGAATTACTAGTACAACGAGGAATTAATACATCAGACGCTGCCACCGAATTTTTGTCCCCAAATAAAGAAAATTTATTTATGCCTGATGAACTATTAGGTATGGATGTTGCAAGTGAACGCGTACATAAAGCAATTGATCAAAACGAAAAAATTCTTGTCTTTGGTGATTATGATGCTGATGGAGTTAGCTCGACAACTTTATTACTGTCTGCATTGCAAGAGCTCGGGGCAAAGTGTGATTACTATATTCCAAATCGATTTACAGAAGGTTACGGTCCAAATGAACAAGCTTTTTCCTATGCAAACGATCAAGGTTTTCAATTAGTTATTACAGTAGATTGTGGTATTGCATCCGTCCAGGAAGCTTTATTTGCGGAATCTCTTGGACTTGATTTGATTATTACTGACCACCATGAACCACAAGAACAATTACCACAAGCACTGGCTATTTTACATCCAAAATGTTCCCCAACATATCCTTTTAAGGAACTTGCAGGAGTTGGTATAGCTTTTAAATTTGCTCAATGTTTATTAGGCTATTTTCCGGAGCATTTATTAGATTTGGTTGCGATAGGGACAATTGCAGATTTAGTCCCGTTAGTAAACGAGAATAGAATTCTAGCATTTTACGGTTTACAGAAGTTATCGGTTACTAAAAGACCTGGTCTTAAAGCATTAAAAAAACAATGTAAGATTGAAGGTAATGTTTCAGAAGAAGATGTAGGTTTTCGGATAGGGCCCCGGATAAATGCAGTTGGTCGGTTGCAAGATGCTGGTTTAGCTGTTGAAATGTTGATGACACAAGATGAGGACGAGGCGGAGCATCTCGCTGAAGTAGTACATGGCTTGAATCAAGAAAGGCAGCAAATAGTAAACGAAATCGTTATAGAAGCAGAGGCTTTAGTAAGTGAAAACGGTATTCAAGGTGTTACCATTGTTGCAAAAGAAGGTTGGAATGAAGGGGTCTTAGGAATCGTCGCATCAAAACTGGTACGTAAATATGACCGCCCAGCAATTGTTCTTGCGATTAACAGTGAAAAAGGGACTGCAAAAGGGTCTGCCAGAAGTATACCGGCATTTGATTTATTCCAAAATTGTATGAAGGTTAGAGACCATTTCACTCGTTTTGGAGGACACTCCCAAGCTGCTGGAATGACATTACCAATAGACAATATTTCATTGTTGCAGCATGAGTTAAATGAAATGATCTATGCAACTCTCACGGAAGATGACTTTAAACAAGAAATAACGATAAGTAAGACATTATCAATTCAAGAAGTAAATGAGGAATTAGTTAATGAAATTAGTCAACTAGCTCCCTTTGGAATGGCAAACCCAAAGCCAACTTTTCATATAAAGCAAATACCATCAAGTATTCGTCAAATAGGTGCCATGCAAAATCATTTAAAAATACAATTTAAGCAGGAATCATTGATGATAGACGGGATTGGATTTGGACTAGGTGATAGCTTTCCTTTCATATCTGACAAAATCCCACTTTCTGTAGTTGGTGAATTAGGAATAAATGAATGGAATGGAAATAGAAAAGCACAAATCGTGATACAAGATTTACAAATAGATGAGCAGCAGCTATTTGACCATCGAGGTAAGAGACAAATAGATATAATGCCCTTCATAGAAAATGCGGATAACTATCTTGCTATTGGTAATGATGCTCAAAACCGTGTCAAGCTGCTGCCCATTAATTTTAACCAAATGAGTTACCTAACTGACAAGGAATTATTCGATCCAGTAGACACTGCTTTTCTATTTGATTTACCAGATGACCTAGCTGATCTTCGTACAATTATCCAAAAAATTAAACCTGCTAATATTCATGTTTGCTTTCATCTGGAAGATAGTCAATACTTAAAATCTTTCCCTTCTAGAGAGGATTTCAAGCAGTTTTATGCTTTAATCATAAAACGTGGGTATTTTGATATCAAGAAAGATCTTCTTGCTTTGATGAAAGGGCATGATTGGACAGAGGAAAGAATCAGGTTTATGTTAAATGTGTTTTTTGAGTTGGAATTTGTTATTATAGAGAATGGACTTGCAAAACCCAATACGAGTCCTACAAAAAAAGATTTACAGGAATCAAGGTTATATCAACAACGAATTAAACGCGGTGATATTGAAAAGAAACTTTATTATTCCAATTATGATGACTTAAAACAATGGTTTCAGCGCTTAATAGAAGATGTGGATATTCCCAAGGAGGAGCTTACCTATGGATTATAAAAATTATATAAAAATAGTAGATAACTGGCCTAAAGACGGAGTTCAGTTTAAAGATATAACACCATTAATGGATAACGGTGTTGCTTTTAAATCAGCCGTGGATGAAATTGTTGAGTTTGCAAAAGAGAAGGAAATAGACATAGTGGTGGGCCCTGAAGCACGGGGATTTATCATCGGATGCCCTGTTTCCTATGCACTTGAAATCGGTTTTGCTCCAGTTAGAAAAGAAGGTAAGCTGCCACGTGACGTGATTAAGGTTGATTACGGATTAGAATATGGTCAAAATGTTCTAACCATCCACAAAGATGCTATTAAACCAGGCCAACGTGTGTTAATTACAGATGATTTACTTGCAACTGGTGGTACCATTGAAGCTACGATTAAATTAGTAGAAGACCTTGGTGGTATTGTAGTAGGTTGTGCGTTTCTAATAGAACTTACTTATTTAGATGGCCTTAGTAAACTAGATGGTTATGATGTACTAACGCTCATGCGCTACTAAACGTAAAGTATTTTTTAGATACATTGCAATGGTCTGACGAAGCAACCATTATTCGTCAGGCCTATTATTATATAAAGGCTTGCTATCTGCAGCATAATAATAGATTATAGGTATATAGTGGTGTTACTGTTAGATTTAATGTGTATCGCTTTACATTTTTGTAAAAATTTTCGATACTTATAAGAAATAGAATTATTATACTTTAAGAATAACTATTCCCTACAATGAATTTAGGTGATTTCATGGCTAAAGAGGATATTTTAACAAGTGAAGATGTTATTGAAAAAGCTCGCACATATTTTTCGGTGGATGATGCGGCTTTTATTCGACGTGCATATGAATTTGCAGAACGTGCTCATGCAGATCAATTTCGAAAATCCGGTGAACCGTACATTATACATCCGGTTCAGGTTGCTGGTATTTTAGTTGAACTGGAGATGGATCCCGAAACAATTGCCGGTGGTTTTTTGCATGATGTTGTAGAGGATACAGATGTGACTTTAGAAGAGCTAGAGTCAAATTTCAATCATGAAGTGGCAATGCTAGTTGATGGTGTAACGAAGCTAGGCAAAATTAAGTATAAATCGAAAGAGGCATTACAAGCAGAAAATCATCGGAAAATGTTTGTTGCTATGGCGAAGGATATTCGCGTTATTTTGATTAAACTAGCAGATCGACTACACAATATGCGGACATTAAAGCATCTTCCACCAGAGAAACAGCGAAGAATTTCCAATGAGACACTTGAAATTTTTGCGCCATTAGCTCATAGATTAGGGATTTCGACCATAAAGTGGGAGCTGGAAGATACAGCACTACGCTACCTTAATCCACAACAGTATTATCGTATTGTTCAACTTATGAAACAAAAAAGAAATCAACGAGAATCTTATATTCAAGACGTGATGGATCAGGTTAATAAGCAGGTTGAAGAAGTAAATATTGATGCGGATATTTCTGGTAGACCAAAACATTTATATAGTATCTATCGAAAAATGATTCAACACAACAAACAATTCACTGAAATTTATGATTTACTGGCGGTTCGCATTATTGTGGATAGCATTAAAGACTGTTATGCAGTATTAGGTATTATTCATACATGTTGGAAGCCAATGCCAGGCAGATTCAAGGATTATATTGCAATGCCTAAACCAAATCTATACCAATCCTTGCATACTACCGTAATTGGACCTAAAGGTGATCCACTTGAAGTGCAAATACGTACGAAAGAAATGCATGAGATTTCCGAATATGGAATTGCCGCGCATTGGGCATACAAAGAAGGTCGTCAACTTAATAAAGACAAGAAATCATTCGAAGAAAAGTTGACTTGGTTTAGGGAAATATTGGACTGGCAAAACGAGACACACGATGCTGAAGAATTTATGGAATCATTAAAAGTAGATTTATTTTCAGATATGGTGTATGTGTTTACACCAAAAGGTGATGTAATCGAGTTACCTTCCGGATCTGTTCCGCTTGATTTTGCTTACCGAATTCATACAGAGATTGGCAATAAAACAATTGGTGCTAAAGTTAATGGGAAAATGGAGCCACTTGATTATGAACTGAAGAATGGTGATATTATTGATGTAATGACATCCAAGCATTCCTATGGTCCTTCACAGGATTGGATCAAAGTTACACAAACATCCCAAGCTAAGAATAAAATCAAACAGTTTTTCAAAAAGCAGCGTCGTGAAGAAAACATTGTTAAAGGAAAAGAATTAGTTGATAAAGAAATTCGTGCACTGGGAATTGAACCTAAAGAAGCATTAACACAAGAAAATTTGCAACGAATCTATGAAAAGTTTAACTTTACCAACGAAGAAGATATGTATGCAGCTGTTGGTTATCAAGGAATTACTGCTGCATTGATTTCCACCAGACTGACCGATAAGATTCGTCGATCCAAATTAAAAGAACAGGATTTAGCCCAGACCTTAGAAGAAGTAAAAACGGATGTAAAAGCGAATAAAACGCACAAACGTGATTCTGGCGTAAAAGTTGCGGGTGTTGACAACTTATTGGTACGGTTATCAAAATGTTGTAACCCAGTCCCAGGTGATGTGATTGTTGGTTATATTACTAAAGGACGTGGAGTTTCTGTACACAGATCAGATTGTCCTAATGTACAAACAGAAGATGCGAAACAACGATTTCTGCATGTTGAGTGGGAAGCACATCAACGAGATAAAAAACAATATCATGTTGACTTGGAAATATCCGGGTATGATCGTCGTGGATTGCTGAATGAGGTCCTACAGGCTGTAAATGAAACAAAAACGAATATTACGCAAGTTAATGGCCGTTCAGATAGAAATAAAATGGCTGTAATTCATATTACAATACTCATTCATGATACCAATCATTTGAAAAAAATTGTAGAACGAATTAAACAAATTAAAGAAGTTTATACGGTTACAAGAACCGTTCAGTAAAAAGAAAAGCGAAGGCGACTGTTTAGAACCAGCCGTATAAGTAAGGGGCCGAAGATTCATGGTTCTGCATTCTAGTTGTCCATTGCTTATGATGACAGCTTCTGGGAGCAGTAGCTGAGAACAAGAGTGGTGAGTAGTTTATGAGAGCAATTATCCAACGCGCAATTGATGCTAGTGTAACAATTGATGGGAAAGTGTCAGGACACATCAACAATGGTTTAGTTATGCTATTAGGTGTTACACATGATGATACGATAGAGGATGCTAAGTATATCGTGAATAAAGTAGTCAATCTACGCATTTTTGAAGATGAAAATCAAAAAATGAATTTATCACTTAAAGATGTGAATGGGGAAGTACTATCTATTTCTCAATTCACATTGTATGGTAATGTTCAAAAGGGTAGACGTCCAAGTTTTGTCCATGCTGCTAAGCCTGATTACGCAAATAAATTGTATGAAGCTACGAACCAGTTGATAAAAGAACAGGATGTTTCTGTTGAAACTGGAGAATTTGGCGAAATGATGAATGTTCAACTAACCAACGTTGGACCAGCAACATTTATTTTGGATAGTAACGATAATTAGAAAACAATCCGTTCGCATAATGCGAACGGATTGTTTTCTAATTATCGTTACTATCCTATTTATTCCCAAAATATTTGAGTAATCCATTAACCATACCTTGAACCAATTTCTTCTGATAGGCATTTGTTTGGAGTAGTTGCTCCTTGTTCTTATTCGATAAGAAGCCAAGTTCTACTAATATAGCTGGTTTGAATGTTTGTCTGATTACAAGATAGTCTCCAAATGCAACACCACGATCTTCTGCATTAGTCTCTTTAATCAATTCCTTTTGAACATAAGTTGCTAATTCCTTATTTTGTCCGTGATAATAATATGTTCCTATCCCGGTTACGTCTGGTAATGCTGGGGTACTATTATAATGAATACTAATAAACGCATCCGTATCAGCGACATTTGCATAGCTTGTCCGACTTCCTAAAGATATAAATTCATCTTTTGGTCGAGTCAGTACAACATTTGCTCCTAAAACAGTTAGTTCTTGCTTTAACTCCAATGAGGTTTGATAGGTGTAGTCCTTTTCAAAAGTGCCACTTGCGCCAATTGCTCCCACATCACGTCCACCGTGACCGGCATCAATCACGATCGTTTTATTTTCGATTGATGAAGATACTGTATCGGCCGCATCTTTTACGAATTGCTTTTTTAAAAAGCCCTTCAAATCCTTCTGTTTAACCTCATACCAACCTTCTGTTTCACCCAAAACATCAAAGGAAGTTCCCTTATCTGCAAAGCCGGTAATTCCATATTCAGTCGATGGGCCACTTCTTAGGTGTGTATTTTTATATGGTATGGTTATTTTATCAACAGTTGACTGTTTGGAAGATGCTTCTGATTCATTGGTTGAAGAAGGTTTTCCCTCACGGATTGAAATGTATTCTGTCGTTACCCACCCAGTCTTCGAATCTAATTTAATTTCTACCCAATCATTTTGTTGTTGTATGATTGGATAGGTTTCATCTGTATGTACCTCCGTAATTTCCTCAAAGTTTTGTCCAGGACCACTTCTCACATTTAAGATTTCTGTATCGATAACCGCTTCCTTTGTATTCACTGGACTGGCCATGGCAGTTAAAACCAACAGTAAGCCAAAACAAATACCGGCTATTTTCAACTTATGCAAATCAATTCCCCCTATAAGTGCGTGTTCAAAAACAGAAAAGCAAGCTAACAAAGAAATTCGTGCGTCATTTTTACCGGACTTTTTGAACAACCTCTATAAATCGAAACAAATAATATGTATCTTGTTTTATTTTAATAGAAATACTGTATTTAGGCAAAGATAGATGTATTGGAGGTTGTAATTAAATGCGAACGAATGATATGCAATGGAAGACTTCAACTAGTAAAGAACTGCAGGATATTAATTTACATCGATTTATGGAGCTACATGATCATGCTAATCATATGGAAATAGCGATGGAACTTGGAATTTCGTTAGGAGAAGTTAAACAACTAAAGAAAAAAATAAATCGCGCTTGACATTATTACAGGATGCGATTATGATTATAATCATTCTATAAAGAATCGACATTATATTTAAACATATAGTAACCCCGTTGAAGGAAAAAGTAGTTAAGTATTAGATGAGTAGAGAGAAAATGTCGTCGGCTGTAAACATTTTCACATCTGACTTAATGAAAGACATTCCTTAGGATCTTAATTGAAGTAAATGTAGATTAAGACGTTTTGCAGGCGTTAACTGTGAAGAGTGGATGCTAGATAATGCATTAACTAGGGTGGCAACGCGGGTAACTCTCGTCCCTATATATATATATATATATATATATAGGGATGGGGGTTTTTTATTGTTTTTTAATGTATAGAGGAGGACCAATCAATGAATATTAAAGCCCCACGTGGTACTGTGGACATTTTACCTGAAACAGTTAAAAAGTGGCAATATGTAGAACGTGTTATAAAAAATGTATCTGATAAGTTTCATTATAATGAAATACGTACACCGCTGTTCGAACACACGGAATTATTTCAACGAGGTGTGGGGGATTCAACAGATATCGTGCAAAAGGAAATGTATACATTTGAAGATCGTGGCGGTAGAAGCCTAACTTTACGACCAGAAGGAACAGCATCAGTTGTTCGAGCTTTTGTTGAAAATAAGTTATTTGGTTCGCCAATTCAGCCAGTGAAACTTTTTTACTTTGGCCAGATGTTTCGTTATGAACGTCCACAAAAAGGTAGAATGCGTCAATTAAATCAGTTTGGCGTGGAAGCAATGGGGAGTGCAGATCCTGCTGTAGATGCTGAAGTAATTGATTTAGCGATGACATGCTATAAAGAGCTTGGATTAAAATCATTGAAGCTAGTGATCAATAGTCTTGGTGATAGTGAAAGCCGTAATGACTATCGTGAGGCACTGGTTCAACATTTTATACCACATAAAGAAGAGTTGTGCACGGATTGTCAAAATAGATTGACTCAAAATCCATTACGAATATTGGATTGTAAAAAAGACCGTGACCATCCTGCGATGGAAACAGCGCCATCCATGTTAGACTTTTTGAATGAAAATTCAAGATCCTATTTTGAAAAAGTTAAGAGCTATTTAGATAGAATGAATATCCCGTACACAGTGGATAAAAATTTGGTTCGAGGGTTAGATTATTACAACCATACAGCATTCGAGATTATGAGTGAGGCCGATGGCTTTGGCTCCATCACTACATTGGCTGGTGGGGGCAGGTACAATGGTCTTGTAGAAGATCTGGGTGGTCCAAATACACCTGGAATTGGATTTGGGATGGGCATTGAAAGGCTTCTAATGGCACTTGAAGCAGAAAATATAGCAATACCAGTAGAAGATAAAATAGATTGTTTTATTGTTGCCTTTGGAGACGAAGCGGTGTCAGAGTCCGTTAGTCTTGTACACAAGTTACGTGAAAATGGCATTCAAGTTGATAAGGATTATCAGGATCGTAAAATGAAGGGTCAGTTTAAAGCTGCAGACCGTGTCAATGCGAGATTTGTCCTTGTGTTAGGAGATCAAGAAGTAGAAAATAAAGCAATCAATGTTAAGGACATGGAAACGGGTAATCAGACCAAGGTTGCGATTTCAGATATTGTATCGTACATGAAAACTATAATGAAGGAAGAGAGAGGTATATCATAATGGAAAAAGAAGCGCGATGTTTAGCGGGGTCATTGAGTTCAGAACATATTGACCAGGAAGTACTACTTAAAGGGTGGGTACAAAAAAGACGTGATTTAGGAGGGTTAATTTTTATTGATCTACGTGATAAATCAGGTACGGTTCAAATTGTGTTCAACCCAACTGTCTCAGAAGAAGCACTGGCAATCGCTGAGTCCGTTCGAAGTGAATATGTTGTTGAAGTGAAAGGTCATGTAGTTAAGCGTGATGATGCTACAGTTAATGAATCAATGAAAACAGGAACAATTGAGGTATTTGTCAGTAATCTTGAAATATTAAATAAGTCAAAAAACCCTCCATTTCCCATAGAAGATGAGACGGATGTTTCAGAAGATTTACGATTAAAATATCGGTACCTAGATTTGCGAAGAAGTTCATTACAAGAAAGGTTTAAATTGCGCCATCGTACGACCCAGGTTATCCGCAATTTCCTAAATCAAAATGAATTTCTTGAGATGGAGACACCTATTTTAACGAAAAGTACGCCAGAAGGGGCGCGTGATTATTTAGTTCCTAGTCGTGTACATGCAGGTGAATTCTATGCATTACCACAATCACCTCAATTGTTTAAGCAATTGATTATGGTTTCAGGTTTTGAGAAATACTATCAAATTGCAAGATGCTTCCGTGATGAGGATTTACGTGCTGACCGTCAACCAGAATTCACACAGGTTGATATTGAGACCTCATTCATGACGAGCGACGAAATAATGGGAATGACAGAAAACATGATGCAAAAAGTGATGGAGGAAGTAAAAGAGGTTGAACTTTCTTTACCATTACCTCGTATGAAATATCAAGAAGCAATGGAACGCTATGGTTCCGATAAACCAGATACTCGCTTTGAAATGGAACTTATCCATATATCTGATAGTGTGAAAGATTCTTCCTTTAAAGTGTTTCAAAGTGCAGTGAATACTGGAGGTAAAGTAGCATTGCTTAACGCCAAAAGTCAAGCATCCAATTATTCACGAAAAGATATCGATAAGCTTACGGATTTCGTTAAGGTTTATGGGTCTAAGGGACTTGCTTGGTTAAAAGTAGAGGGCAATGAATTAAAAGGCCCTATTTCTAAATTCTTATCGGAAGAAGAAGTTGAAGCAATTAGTAGTAAAGCGGATGTTGGTGATGGGGACTTACTTCTGTTTGTTGCTGATAAAACGTCTGTTGTTTATGACAGTCTTGGAGCCCTTCGTCTAAAACTGGGTAAAGAAATGAAATTAATTGATGAGAGTAAATTTAATTTCTTATGGGTTACAGACTGGCCATTACTGGAATACGATGAAGGCGCAGAGAGATATAGTGCTGCACATCATCCATTTACACTACCTATGGATGAGGATGTGGATAAATTATCAACAGATCCTGCAAATGTACGTGCAAAAGCATACGATCTAGTTTTAAATGGTTATGAGCTCGGTGGTGGATCATTGCGTATTTACAAAAAAGAACAACAGGATAAAATGTTTAAAATACTTGGATTTACCCCTGAACAGGCTCAGGAGCAATTTGGCTTTTTATTAGAAGCACTAGAATACGGTGCACCACCACACGGAGGGATTGCACTTGGATTGGATAGAATTATTATGCTGTTGGCTGGCAGTTCTAACATGCGTGATACAATCCTCTTTCCGAAGACAGCTTCTGCTTCAGACCCATTAACTGATGCACCTAGCGGGGTAACCACTAATCAACTAGATGAATTATCTATTCAGTTAAATATAAAAAATGACAAAAAACAGTAATTGTAAGAAATTTGTTATGAATGTAATGCAATTTTCACAATTATCTATATTGATAAAATATAATTACTGTGTTAAGATTATTTTACAGTAAAATAATGAAGTATTTAATCCTGATGTGTTCGTTTATAAAACGTTTTGACCGAACATTTTTATACTTGGGAGCCTGACCGTTTCTGTGTTGCGTGCAAGCCTTGAACATACTTAGCGAGGAAGCATAATAGGTATAGAACAAGGCACCCACCTGCCGAGAGCGGGATCAAAACATAGAAAATTAGACGGCACAATCGGGATTAAATGCATACATAAAAAAAGGCTGTCACATTGTGACAGTCTTTTTTAAAATCAAGGAAAGTATAAATTTTGGCGTATATCTGTCTAGCTCTAGCGCCTAGCCGGCTTGAGGCTATCCAAGGCGCTCTTTGCGCTTTTCTTAAGAGTAAAGAAAGTATAAACGAAAGTCTGTCTAGCTCCAGCGCCTAGACACTCGAGACATAAGCAGTTCGCTTCCGTGTGAGCAAAGCACCCACACTGCACCGCTCTGCTTATGCTTGTCGTGTCTTTCAAGGCGCCTGCGCTTTTCTTAATTACTTGTGCCATTTGCAACTTGCTGTAAATTTCCGTTCTTATCCATGCGGAAAGCTGGTGTTTTGATTGGACCTTGGTCGTCCAAAACAGTCATTTTACGTGCACGTTCCATAATTTGTATGAAAACTTGGTAGTCTTCTTGGATGGTACTTAATTGTTTTTCAGTAATAGATAATTTCTTTTCTAGTTCAAGTACTTGATTTTTTAAGCCCTGGTTCTCTTTTTCTATCCGTTCTAATGTAACTTTTGATTGATTTGATGTTTGATTCTCTTTTTTTACTTGTTTTAAATATCCAATCACCATTTCCATTGAAATGACTGGCTCTGTAGGTTGTATTGCAACATCCTCTACATTAGAATGTTCGTCTGTATGATCAACATGTTTGACCGTATGTTCAATTCTGTTTACTGGTTGTTTCTTAGATTGAACAGCTACTGCCACGGCTCTCTTTTTTTCTTTTCGTTGTCTTTTTGCAAGATCGATAGCATGATCATATTTATTTCTTACTTCAGCATTCCATCTGAACCCACACGCTGCAGAAGTTCGGTTTAAATGATCGCCAACTTCCTCAAATGCATTTAACTGCGTGCTTCCTTCACGTATATGTCTTAGAACAGTTTCTGCTAAAAGTAAATCATCTTCATGAGACCATGCGTCCTGTCTAACTTTAACCACAATGTTCAGCTCCTTTTACTCGGGCAACTAGATTTGTTTAGTGCACATCGTTATTTGCTAACTAGTTTTACCGTTTGCAGAAGGAAATATACCTATCTCACTTGCTATTATTTTTATCCCTTTTGATTTTTTCATATACTTGTTTCATAGCTTGTTCAAATTTCCCTGTATTCTTAGGTTTATAGTATTCTCTTTTACGTAATGTTTCGGGGAGATATTCCTGATTCACCCAGTTATGTTCGTAATTGTGAGGGTATTTATATTCGACGCCTCTACCCAAGCTTTCTGCTCCGCTGTAGTGAGAATCCTTAAGGTGAGCTGGTATATCACCACTTTTCCCACTTCGAATATCAGATAATGCAGCATCAAGTGCCTTATATGCTGTATTCGATTTTGGCGATAAACATAGTTCCACAATAACGACTGACAATGGTATGCGTGCTTCTGGAAATCCTAACCGTTCCGCGGCCTGAATTGCAGTTACAGCTCTTGGGCCTGCTTGAGGGTTAGCAACCCCGATATCTTCATACGCACAAACGATTAAACGCCTTGCTATACTATCTAAATCGCCAGCTTCAATTAATCTTCCTAAATAGTGTAATGCTGCATTGACATCACTACCGCGAATAGATTTTTGAAAAGCGGATAAAACATCATAATGCGCATCACCATCTTTATCATGTGAAAAGCTTTTCTTTTGCATACATTCTTCAGCCACACTCAGGGTGAGGTTGACTTGATTATCAGCATCCTTTGGCGTAGAAAATACAGCAAGTTCTAGCCCATTCAACGCTGATCGCATGTCGCCATTTGCCGCTTGGGAAAAGTGCTCTAATGCCTCATTCGTTAGCTTTACATCATAATTTCCCAGTCCCCTTTCGTCATCTTTAATAGCTCGATTAATTGCTTCCTTAATGTCTGAAGGTGTTAATGCATGTAGTTCAAAAAGATGACACCGACTTCGAATAGCTGGATTAATAGAATGGTATGGATTACTTGTTGTACATCCAATTAATGTGATTATATCGCTTTCTAGATATGGTAATAAGAAATCCTGTTTTGCTTTGTCTAGACGATGAACCTCATCAAGCACTAGTACAACCTGCCCAGTCATTTTAGCTTCTTCCACTACAATTTCCATATCTTTCTTTTTGTCTACAACTGCATTTAGCATTTTAACGGGTATACCTAAACTTTTCCCCAACGCTACAGCCATAGAAGTTTTGCCGGTTCCAGGTGGACCAAAAAGGATCATGGAAGCTAATCGTTCTGCCTGAATCATTCTGTTTATAATTTTGCCTTGGCCCACAACATGCTGTTGCCCAATGACTTCACTAATGTCTGTAGGTCTCATTCGATATGCTAATGGTTTTTGTTTCATGTTATCGTCCCTTTATAAAGATTATCGTATGTTTCATTTGATTAGTGATGATGATATCTGTACGATGCAACATATCCACTATTCATGCTATAATATCATGTGTCAATAACAAATTCTTGTAATACGATAACTAGAATGATTTAATTTCTATCTATAAAAAAAAGTAGTACAATACCAATAGAGGTGTAATACATGAAGATTTCTACAAAAGGACGATATGGTCTTACCATTATGATTGAACTTGCGAAACATTATGGAAAAGGACCTGTATCACTTAAATCAATAGCACGTGAAAAAGATTTATCGGAACATTATTTAGAACAGTTAGCTTCACCACTCAGAAATGCTCGTTTAGTGAAAAGTGTCCGCGGGGCATATGGCGGCTATATGTTGGCAGCTGAGCCGAAGGAAATAACTGCAGGGGACATTATTCGAGTTTTAGAGGGACCAATTACGCCTGTTGAAGGTATTGAAGAGGAAGATGCAGCTAAACAAGCTTTGTGGTTACGTATCCGTGACGCTGTAAAAGATGTATTAGATACCACAACACTAGAGGATTTACTGCATCATGATAATGATCAGTATCCAGAATCATATATGTTTTATATTTAGTAAGTGGATAGAAAAGCATGTTCAAAAAAGACACCAAATGATAAACTACGTATTTCTTCGTTGGCTTGTCTTTCCGGTCCTCATGTAGCAGTAATACAGAGGAACTTCTACTATCCGGTCTCAGGGACTCGCCGCCTTGAACTTCTTGTTTCTAATTTGGCACCTTTTTGAACACGTACTAGAAGGGAAATGTTTACCATGAATCACATTTACTTGGATCATGCTGCTACCACTCCGATGGCCAAAGAAGTGATAGACGCAATGGTACCAGTTTATTCTGAGGTGTTTGGAAACCCATCAAGTGTGCATGCGTTTGGTAGAAAAGCTCGCCACGTAATAGATCAAGCACGACAGGTATTTGCCAAGAGTATACACGCAGATGAAAAAGAAATTGTTTTAACTAGTGGAGGGACTGAGGCAGATAATCTGGCGCTTATCGGAACTGCACTAGCAAATAAACAAAAAGGGAATCACATTATCACAACCGTTCAGGAACATCATGCTGTCCTCCATGCAGCTGAACATTTAGAAGACAACGGATTTGAGGTTACGTATTTACCTGTTTACGAAGATGGTAAAATATCTGTTGTGGATTTACGGAATGCATTAACAGACAAAACTACTGTCGTTTCTATTATGACTGTTAATAATGAAACGGGAATTGTTCAACCCATACAGGAAGTTGGCGAACTCTTAAGCGAGCATCAAGCCTATTTTCACACAGATGCAGTACAAGCTTATAGTCAATTAACAATAGATGTAGAAAAAGATCACATTGACTTGTTGACAGTGAGCTCTCACAAAGTAAATGGGCCAAAGGGAATCGGATTTTTATATATAAATAAAAATGTACAAGTTAGCACATTGCAATTTGGTGGAGAACAAGAGCGTAAACGGCGTCCAGGAACAGAAAATGTCGTTAGTGTAGTAGGCTTTCAACATGCTGTTCAATTATTGATGGATCAGAAAGAGGAGCGAATAGAAACATATACAGGCTATAAAAAATTATTTTTAAAAACATTAGAACAAGCTGGAGTTAAATTCGAAATAAATGGTGAGCTATCTGATGCAATCCCTTCCATTATCAATATAAGTTTTCCGGGGACAAATGTGGAGGCATTGTTAACAAACTTTGATTTGTCCGGAATAGCAGCATCAAGTGGAAGCGCGTGTACTGCTGGCTCAATAGAGCCGTCACACGTGCTGAGCGAGATGTATGGAACGGATAATCATCGTACAACCAATTCGATTCGGTTTAGCTTTGGACTTCATAATAAAAAAGAGGAGATTGTGGAAGCAGCTGAACGAATTGCTTCTATTGTTATGCGGTTAACCTCTTTATAATAGGTGGTGAAAATAATGAAAAGTAATAAAGATATACGAGTCGTTGTAGGAATGAGTGGGGGAGTTGACTCATCCGTTGCGGCATTATTGTTAAAAGAACAAGGATATGATGTTGTAGGTATTTTTATGAAAAATTGGGATGATACAGATGAAACTGGTTTTTGTACGGCAACGGAAGACTTTGATGATGTCGTTCGAGTGTGTAATCAAATTGGTATTCCTTATTATGCGGTGAATTTTGAGAAACAATATTGGGATAAGGTGTTTACTTATTTCTTAGATGAATATAAAACTGGAAGAACGCCAAATCCAGATGTAATGTGTAACAAAGAAATTAAATTTAAAGCATTCTTAGATCATGCGATTTCACTTGGTGCTGATTATTTAGCAACTGGACATTATGCACAAGTGAGACAGCAAAACGGTGAGTATGAAATGCTTCGTGGTGTTGATGATAACAAAGATCAAACATACTTTTTAAATCAACTCTCGCAAGATGTTTTAGAAAAGGTTATGTTTCCACTAGGTCATCTACCTAAAAAAGAAGTGAGAAAAATAGCTGCTGATCATGAATTAGCAACCGCTACAAAGAAAGATAGTACGGGCATATGCTTTATTGGTGAACGTAATTTTAAAGAATTTTTAAGTGAATACTTGCCAGCACAGCCAGGTAAAATGAAAACATTACAGAATGAGGTAAAAGGGAGCCATGAAGGCCTTATGTATTACACAATTGGCCAACGTCAAGGACTAGGCATAGGCGGATCAGGCGATGCATGGTTTGTAGTTGGGAAAAACTTAAAAGATAATGTTCTATATGTGGAACAAGGATCTACTAATGAATATTTATATTCAGAAAGTTTAGTTGCAACAGATTTGAATTGGATCACAACCAAGGACCTTGGTAAAACGTTTACTTGTACCGCCAAATTCCGTTATCGTCAAAAAGATAGTAAAGTGACAGTGTCCATATTAGATGATGATACTGTTCATGTCAGTTTTCACGATAAACAACGATCAATTACCCCAGGACAAGCTGTCGTATTTTATGATGGCGAAGTTTGCTTAGGGGGAGGTACAATTGATCAAGTGATTAAAAATGATCAGCCCATTAGTTATGTAGGTTAGAATCGTAAAAGGGGATCTCAGTTCCATTAAATAAATGGATTTGGATTCTTTTATTTACATTATTGTTTAAGGAATAAGGGTTAAAGAGATTCTAAGGAAATCAGTATAAGAAATGTGTGGTGTTTTAAGTGGATAAAATGCAACAAGCAATTGAATTCATGCAAGAACAAAAATTTGAAGAGTCTGCCAAGCTATTCACTGAAATTATTGAAGAACAACCAGATGACCCAATTGGTTATATTAATTTTGGTAATTTATTGATTCATCTTCACGAGCTTTCCCGTGCACAACGTTTTTTTGAAAAAGCAATTGAGCTGGATGAGCATGCTGCAACAGCATATTATGGATTAGGTAATGTGTATTTAGAGGAGTCTGTTTATGCTAAGGCACAAGCGAATTTTCAAAAGGCAATTGAGTTAGGTTTAGAGGAAGGCGATGTATACTACATGCTTGGTATGACGTTGCAAAGCCAGGAACAAATGAAGCTAGCATTACCATATCTCTTGCGAGCGACGGAACTCGAACCAAAGGACGGGGAAATTGCTTTTCAATATGCCATATCGTTGGCTCAGAGTGATCACTTAAAAGAGGCAAAAGATGCATTCGAGCACGTCTTAACATTGGACAGTGAACATAGTGATGCACATTACAATCTAGGAGTTATTGCCTTATATAATGAGCAAATAGATATTGCTATGACACATTTTGATACAGCATTGACTATTCAACCGGGTCATGAACTTGCGTCTAATGGTAAAGAGCAAATACAAATATTACTTGACCAAAACAAAAAGTAAGATAGTGAGGTTGTTTTGATGGAACATACCACGCAATCGAGAGAACTTGATGTACAAAAATATATTAAAGGAGAGCTTCTGTACACCATTTTTCATAATGCTACAGAGCATTTTTCGATTGCAAAAATAAAAGTGCTTGATACGAATGAAGAGATACAGGATAAAGAAATTGTTGTAAAGGGCCATTTTTCTAATCTTCAGGAAGCAAAAAATTATATCTTTTATGGTCAAATGGAACGACACACTAAATTTGGCCTTCAGTATCAGGTTACTTCTTATGAATCAGATATACCAGATACAACAGATGGATTAATCGCTTATTTGTCGAGTGATTTATTTTACGGAATTGGTAAAAAAACAGCTGCTAAAATAATTGAGCATTTAGGTGAAAATGCAATATCGCAAATACTGACAAATCCAGATGTGCTAAAAAGTGTTCAAGGATTGAAACCTGATAAAGCCGAGCACTTAGTAAAAACATTACAAGAAAATGAAGGCTTTGAGCATGTAGTTGTATACTTAGCGAAGTTTGGGATTGGCTTGAAGATTGCTCAGAAAATATATCAAGTTTATAAGGATGAATCGATTGAAGTGCTTCAGAAGGATCCCTATCAATATGTATTTGATGTTGAAGGATTTGGATTTCAAAAAGCGGATGAAATTGCCGGACTAAATGGACTATCACTGACTCACCCGAACCGAATAGGTGCAGGGTGTATCTTTGTCATGCAAAAAAGTGTACAGGAAGGCAATGTATACTTGCCAGTAGAAGAATGTATTACAAATGTTATTCTATTACTGGGGAAAATGGGTGGTGAACTGGATGAGGAAACGGTTAAAAGTCGATTGGAATCGTTAAACACAGATAAAACGATGATCATCCAGAATGGAAACGTTTATTTACCTTCTTTATATTATGCTGAAGACGGATTTGCTTCGCACGTGAAACGGTTAATTACCAAGCCTATCGAACACGAGACAACATTGGCAGAAATGATGAAAATTATTGGCGATATTGAAGAAACTGAAACGTTAAGCTACGGAAAAGAACAATTCAATGCTATTAATCAATCATTACACGCTAAATTAATGATTGTAACCGGTGGACCTGGTACAGGGAAAACTACCGTTATTAAAGGAATAGTAGATGCATATGCGGCAATCCACAATGTTTCTATTGACCCAAAGGATTATGAGAAAAAATCCGATTATCCATTCGTTTTGACTGCACCAACTGGTCGGGCAGCTAAACGATTAAATGAATCGACCGGACTACCAGCAGTTACTATTCATCGACTACTCGGTTGGGATGGAAATAGTGGGTTTGATAAAGATCAAAACGAGCCATTGTCAGGCAAGTTTCTAATTGTTGACGAGTTTTCTATGGTAGATATTTGGCTTGCCAATAGTTTGTTTAAAGCAATTCCAGATGATATGCAAGTCCTACTAGTTGGTGATGAGGACCAACTTCCTTCCGTCGGGCCTGGCCAGGTGCTCACTGACTTATTAGCAAGTCAATCAATTCCCTTAGTTAGTCTTAACGAAGTGTATAGACAAAAAGAAGGATCCAAGATTATTCAATTAGCTCATACCATTAAAAATAACGCATGTACAAATGAGACTCTTCAAAACGATAAGGATTTTAGCTTTCTTAAGTGTAATGAATTTCATATGATTGATGTGATTACCAAAGTATTTTCCCATGCAGAAAAGAAGGGTATTGATCTGAAAGATATACAGGTTTTAGCGCCAATGTATCGCTCACAAGCAGGAATAACAATTATTAATAAAACACTGCAAACATTAGTAAATCCTAAAACGAAAACCAAACGTGAGGTAAAGATATACGATACTATATTCCGAGTTGGGGATAAAGTGCTCCAATTAGTGAATAAACCTGAAGAAGGTGTCTCAAACGGTGATATTGGAGAAATTGTAGCGATCTTTTTCGAGGATGAAAATAAGGAAAATGTAGAACAGATTGTTGTGACGTATGAAGGTAAAGAAGTTGTGTATGAACGAAAGGATTATACAAACATCACACATGCTTATTGTGTTTCCATTCATAAATCACAAGGAAGTGAGTTTCCAATTGTCTTGTTGCCTGTAGTATCAACCTACCACCGGATGCTACGTAAAAATTTATTATATACAGCTATAACGAGAAGTAAGCAATCCTTAATTATCTGTGGAGAAACACAAGCATTTTTACAAGGTGTAAATACAATGGATACAAACAAACGGTATACTAGTCTAGTAAACCAATTGCATGAACGATTACCAAACAAAATAGAAAAAGTAACGGAAGACATTACTGAAGGAGAGATTAGTCCTTACGATTTTATGTAAAATATGTATATTTCAGATTTATTTGGGCAAGCATAACCTAATAATGTATAGCTATTTAAAAGGAGTTATGTAGGTTATGGAATGCCCAAATTGCAATCGAAAAGATCTAGGGAAAATAGGCTCTCAGCAATATTACTGTTGGAACTGCTTTATTGAAATAACGGTAGTAAATGAGGAAGTGAAAATTCATCAAATTGAGTCAGATGGATCGCTCAGTTCATTAAATGATTTATTTACGGATGAAGAACGAAAAGTACAGTGGTGAGGTTCAGTTTTAATTCGTAACTTATCTTTAAAACTAAGGAGCGCCATTCATGTTTAAAGAAAAAAATCCCTTACATATTTTATATTGGCTAATAATAGGTATTTTGATATTCTTATTAGTTTATCTTTTTGTAAAACTGTTCCCTTTTTATGGAACTGTTTTTTCCTTTTTGTGGAGTGTTTTTCTCCCTTTCTTCTTTTCCCTATTTATTGCATATTTGCTCTATCCAGTTGTGCAAAAGATTCACTCGTTTAACATTCCAAGAGGATTAGCAATCCTAATAATTTACGTGTTATTCTTCGGAGGGATAATCTTTGCAATTAATCGTATTTATCCACTTTTTCTTCGTCAATTAACAGAGTTAAGCGATCAATTGCCGCAATTTATTTCAACCTATAAAGAATGGATTTATCACATTTATGAGTCAACAGCCTTTTTACCTGAAACAGTTCATGATAAGATGGACACCTTATTTCAGCAGATAGAGGCGAGAATGGGAAATTTAGTCTCGAAAATTATAAACTCTATTACAAAAATATTTGATATTATTGTTGTAGTTACAGTGATACCAGTACTCGTTTTTTACTTTTTAAAAGATACGAAGCGGATTAAAAAGTGGTTAAAAAAATGGATTCCATCAAAATATCATCACCGAGCACATGAAATATTATATTCAATTGATAAAAGCCTGGGAAATTATATACGTGGGCAATTGCTTGTAAGTCTCTTTGTGAGTATTGCGACGTTTACAAGCTATTATTTTCTAGATCTCAAATATGCTTTGGTGTTGGCAATTATTATGGGATTTACTAACTTTATTCCTTACTTTGGCCCAATTATCGGCGCATTACCAGCACTTGCAATCGCGTTAACTGTGTCGACTAAGCTTGCCATCTTTGTATTGTTAACTGTTTTTGTTATTCAACTAATTGAAAGCAATTTACTCTCCCCTTACATTGTTGGGAAAAGCATACATATCCATCCAATAGCTATTATTTTTGCACTTCTCGTTGGTGGACAAGTTGGTGGTGTGATAGGTTTGTTACTAGCAGTTCCATTACTAACGATTATCAATGAAATTGTAAAGCAAGTTCGAGGCGCTGAAACTAGACAACTTACCACGAAAAATACTTCTGATTGACATATAAATGGATATTATTTATACTTAATTAAATTAAAATATTCTAAGGATATAAGTATAAGAAGAGCTCCTCCATTCGCTGTTAAGACAAGGCAATGACGAGTTTTTCTAATATAATCTTATTTTTAGTTATATAACAAAATGTTGAAGGTTCTAAGTACATGGTGCTCTATTTATAAGAGAGGGATTTTCATTTGGCTGAGAGAAATCCTACCTGACAGAGTCATGGAAAGCTAGACTGGAGTATGGTTAATACCCATCGGTTTCAAACCGTTACCATGATTAAGTGATGAACAATTGATTGGTGTTGTTCATAATTAGGGTGGTACCGCGATAAAATCTCGTCCCTGCAAATTTGCAGAGATGAGATTTTTTTATTTGAAAATAGGTACCAATAACCCATGTAGCTGGGTCTAATTTAAAAGCATATTTAGGAGGACAAAAGTTATGAAACAATTATCATCTGCTGACGTAAGACAAATGTTTATCGACTTCTTTAAAGAAAAAGGACATCGTGTGGAGCCAAGTGCGTCACTAGTTCCAAATGAGGATCCAACATTGTTATGGATTAATAGTGGTGTTGCTACATTGAAAAAATACTTTGATGGGCGCGTAATACCGGAAAATCCACGACTAGTAAATGCACAAAAGTCAATTCGAACAAACGATATTGAAAATGTTGGTTTTACGGCACGTCACCATACATTCTTTGAAATGCTTGGAAACTTTTCAATTGGTGATTACTTTAAAAAAGAAGCAATTGAATGGGGTTGGGAATTCTTAACGAGTGATAAATGGATAGGATTTGATCCGGAGCTTTTAGCGGTAACCGTCCATCCAGAAGACGATGAAGCATTTGATATCTGGTTAAAGGATATTCAGATACCAGAAGAACGAATTATACGTTTAGAAGAAAACTTTTGGGATATTGGAGAGGGACCAAGTGGGCCGAATACAGAAATTTTCTATGACCGGGGTGCGAAATATGGCAATGATCCAAATGACCCGGAGTTGTATCCAGGCGGCGAAAATGACCGATATCTCGAAATATGGAATTTAGTATTTTCACAGTTTAATCACAATCCGGATGACACATACACACCATTACCAAAGAAAAATATTGATACAGGTATGGGTCTGGAACGTATGGTCTGTGCTATTCAGGATACCCCTACAAACTTTGAAACAGATTTATTTATGCCAATCATTAAAGAAATTGAAGTATTTGCAAATGTATCGTATGGTTCAAAAAGTGAAAGTGATACTGCTTTTAAGGTAATTGCCGATCACATTCGCACTGTCACGTTTGCTATTGGGGATAATGCAATTCCTTCAAACGAAGGACGCGGCTATGTTTTACGTAGACTATTACGTCGCGCAGTTCGTTTTGCAAAACAAATTGGTATTGAAAAGCCATTCATGTATAAGTTAGTTTCAATTGTGGGCGCCATCATGAAAGATTTCTATCCAGAAGTTTTAAATCAACAGAAACACATTGAAAGAATTGTGAAATTAGAAGAAGAACGTTTTCATGAAACATTGCATGATGGATTAGAGATGCTTCATCATATTATGAAAGAAGAGAAAGAAAAAGGGAGTAAAGTCTTTCCAGGTAAAGAAGTTTTCCGCTTATATGATACCTATGGTTTTCCTAAGGAATTAACAGAGGAATATATAGAAGAAGAGGGCTTTTCCATTGATGAGCAGGCTTTCGAAAAAGAAATGCAGGATCAACGTGATCGTGCTCGAAGTGCACGACAAAAGGTGGATTCCATGCATGTCCAAGATGAGGTCTTAAGCAAGGTCGATCACGCAAGTGACTTTGTAGGCTATAACCAGCTAGAAACACAAACCAGCATTTCGCAACTAATTATAGGAGAAGAATTTACTGATTCTTTGCAGGCTTTGGATGAGGCTTTTGTGTTTTTAAAAGAAACTCCATTCTATGCAGAGAGTGGTGGACAGGTTGCAGATAAAGGGTGGATTTATACTGAAAGTGCTTCTATGTATGTAAAAGATGTTCAAAAGGCACCTAAGGGACAACATATTCATCGTGTTGTAGTGAAAGAGGGAAGCTTCAAGTTTGGAGAGCATGTATCAGCATCTGTAGATCGTAATTTCCGCAATGCTGTTATTAAAAATCACACGGCTACACACTTGCTACATCAGGCATTAAAGGATGTACTGGGTAATCATGTTAAACAAGCAGGATCACTAGTGACACCTGATAGACTACGCTTTGACTTTTCCCATTTTGGTTCTATTTCGGGTGAAGAAATAAAGCAAATCGAAACAAAAGTAAATGAAAAAATCTGGTTGTCGCTACCACTTATGATTGAAAGTAAAAAAATTGCAGAAGCAAAAGAAATGGGTGCAATGGCATTATTCGGTGAAAAATACGGAGATGTTGTTCGTGTTGTTCAAGTTAGCGATTATAGTATAGAGCTTTGTGGTGGATGTCATGTAGGTAATACGGCTGAAATTGGATTGTTTAAAATCATGAATGAAACCGGAATTGGTGCAGGAACACGTCGTATTGAAGCAGTTTCTAGTAAACATGCCTACCATTTTATCAATGAAAAAATGGATATACTAAAAACGACAGGACATTTATTAAAAACGAATCAAGAAAAAGTACCTGAAAAAATTGAGGGATTGTTTAAGGACGTAAAGGTATTGCATAAAGAAAACGAATCTTTACGTGCAAAACTATCCAATCTTGAAGCATCATCAATCCTAGAGCAAGTGAAGATCGTTAATTCTGTTCCTTTATTAGCAGAAAAAGTGAATGTGAAAGATATGAATCAATTGCGTGGAATGGTAGACGATATAAAACAGAAGCTTGGGACTGGTATGATCCTATTAGCTACGGACAACGATGGTAAAGTCCAATTAGCTTCAGGTGTATCAAAAGATTTAATTGAAAAAGGTCTACATGCAGGCAATCTAATTAAAGGAGCTGCACAGCTTTGTGGTGGAGGCGGTGGTGGACGTCCAGATATGGCCCAAGCAGGTGGAAAGGATCCAAGTAAAATCAATGATGCTTTAACTTATGCTACTACCTATATAAAAGAAACGTTGAAAAACTAGCTACTACGTATTTATGGTAGTAAAAAATGATATAATAATAATTACAAACATGTTAAGATGATTGAAGAAGCCAAAACTTGGAATGAGGTGTCACTATGAGCTCTATTGATAAGACAATGAAATTTAATTTTTCGGAAGAACCGTTTGATCAGGATATCAAGGAAATTTTGTTCACAGTCCACGAGGCACTTAAAGAAAAAGGGTACAATCCGATCAATCAAATTGTGGGTTATTTATTATCTGGTGACCCTGCGTATATACCAAGATACAATGATGCGCGAAATTTAATTCGTAAGCTTGAAAGAGATGAGTTAATTGAAGAATTGGTTAAATTTTATTTAGATCATCAAGAGGAATAGTGTAAATGAAAATAATAGGATTAGATGTTGGTTCAAAAACGATAGGTGTTGCTGTTAGCGATGCACTAGGCTGGACAGCACAAGGCATCACGACTATCAAATGGAATGAGAATGATCGAAAATCGGCTGACGCGGAATTGAAAGCAATCATTGAGAAGCATGAAGCTGAAAAGGTAGTGATTGGCTTACCAAAACATATGAATGGGGATATAGGTGAACGTGGAGAAGCATCTATCGCATACGCTAAACATGTGGAAAAGACCCATAAAATCCCAGCAACCTTATGGGATGAACGACTTACAACAGTAGCTGCAGAACGAGTTCTTCTAGAAGCAGATATGAGTAGAAAAAAAAGAAAAAAAGTTATTGATAAAATGGCAGCTGTAATGATATTACAAGGTTATTTAGATAAAAAATAATGAAGGAGTGACGGAATGGCACTAGATGAAAAAGAACGCATTGTAATTCCAGATGAAAATGGAGAAGAACATTTATTTGAGGTGTTATTTACATTTGATGCTGATGAAACAGAACAATCGTATATTGCAGTAGTACCAGTAGAGCAGAAAGATGACGAAGAAGTAGAAGTGTATGCTTTTCGTTATGAAGAAAAAGATGCTGATGATAATGATTTGTCTCTATTCCCAATTGAATCCGACGAGGAATGGGAAATGGTAGAAGAAATGTTAAATACCCTTGCAGACGAGGAAACGGAACAGTAAGGTTTTAGTTTGACGTTTAATGTAAAAAACTGGTGTCTTTTGGACATCGGTTTTTTTATGTTCACATTTCTCGTCATTAAAATACCTAATTCGCTTTTAATCATAGATATTCTATCTAGTTTTTAGTATAATATAGCGGATGAGAGGAGTTAGTTTATGTTCAAGAAGAAAGAACCAGGCAGTTATACGGACAACTTAATAAAGCGTAGTGAAGATGCAAAAACCGTTCGTAAAATTGTAACGATTGTAATTATATCGTTAATTTTGATTCTCCTAGTAGGGGGAATTTCTGGCTATATGTATGTGAAATCTGCACTTCAACCAGTAAATCCTGATAGTAAAAAAGAACTTAAAGTTGAAGTCCCAATGGGTTCTTCTACATCTGATATAGCGTCTATCTTAGAAAACCAAGGAATTATTAAGGATGCACGTGTGTTTCGCTTTTACATAAAATTTAATAATGAATCAAATTTTCAAGCAGGTAGTTATACATTTTCTCCTTCCATGACATTAGATGAAATAATAGAATCACTAAAAAGCGGGAAGGTTTTAGAAGAGGCAAAATATAGTGTTACAATTCCAGAGGGTAAAACAATTAATCAAATGGCAGAAATTTTTTCCGGGAAATTATCGTTTAGTAAAGAGGACTTCTTAGAAAAAGTGAATAATGTGGATTATGTAGAATCATTAATTGATGAACATCCATCAATTTTAACGAAGGAAATTTTGAATCCAGATATTCGTACTCCTTTAGAAGGATATTTATTTGCTGCCACCTATAATTTTTATGAGGAAAAACCTAATGTAGAGGCTGTTATCGAAAAAATGTTAGGTAAAACTGAAGCAGTAGTTACACCATATTTGGATGATATATCGGCACAGAATCTTACCATTCATGAAGCATTAACGATGGCGTCTTTATTGGAAAATGAAGCGAAGACATTTGAACAACGTAAGAAAATTGCTGGTGTTTTTTACAATCGTCTAGAAGATGGTATGCCATTGCAAACAGATCCAACTGTATTATATGCTCTAGGAGGTCACAAGGAAAAGGTATTATTAAAAGATTTAGAAGTAGAATCCCCTTACAATACTTATCAAATCACAGAATTGCCAATAGGACCTATTTCAAATTTTGCTGAGAATTCCTTAAAAGCAGCTCTTAATCCAGAGGAATCCAAAAATCTATTTTTCCTCCATGATAGTAAAGGAAACATTCATTACTCAGAAACATATGAAAAGCATTTGCAGTTAAAAGAAGCGTATATAAACTAAATTACAAAAACAAAAGTGCTTTTGGACTAGATGTGGACGTAATAAATTTGGAAGTGTGGATGAGAATTCACATTTCCCGTTTTTTTGTCAACTGCCTGAGGAAGGAGTAATAACAATGAATGACGAAGTATTGAACAAGTATCTACAAGGAATGATTCCAGTAAATGAAGAATGGGTAAACCGATTGGAATTATATGCAAAAAAGAACCATGTACCGATCATGGATCCAGTAAGTATGCAATTTTTGCAACAGATTATTCGAATTCACAAACCGACGCATATTTTGGAAATAGGCACTGCAATTGGTTATTCGGCTTTACGAATGCTTCAAGCAAATTCAAATGCTTCCATAATATCTATAGAACGTGATGCAGAACGTTTTAAGCATGCGTTGGATGTAATTAAATCACAGGATAAAACAGAACAAATTAACGTGATATTTGGTGATGCGCTTGAAGTTGCTGGAGAAATAACTAGTCAATTCTCATTTGATTTCATGTTTATTGATGCAGCCAAAGGTCAATACAAACGATTTTTTGAATTATATAGTTCCTCCATTCGAAAAGGTGGATTAATTATTTCTGATAATGTATTATTCAAAGGGTATGTTGCGAATCCTAGCAACGATAATCCACGACTCACAAAAATCGCAAACAAAATTAAAGATTATAATCAGTGGTTAATAAACAATGAGGACTTTCATACAACTATTGTTCCGATTGGTGATGGAATAGCCATTAGCATAAAACTATAAGCCCTAAAGGAGTGCACAAGAATATGCGAGACAAGCCAGTAGTTATTGGAGTGGCTGGAGGTAGTGGAAGTGGTAAAACCACAGTTACACGGTCCATATGTAAACGATTCTCTGATAAAACTATTCTTGTGATTGAACAAGACTATTATTATAAAGATCAATCTCATTTACCTTTTGAAGAACGACTAAATACAAATTATGACCATCCGTTGGCATTTGACAACGATCTTTTAATTGATCATTTAAAGGACTTAATGAATAAGGAATCGATTGAAAAGCCGATTTATGATTATAAAATACACACACGTTCAAAGGAATCCATAGTGGTGGAACCAAAAGAAGTCATCATTTTAGAAGGAATTTTAATCTTAGAGGATCCACGATTAGTCGATTTGATGGACATAAAGGTTTTTGTTGATACCGATGCTGACATTCGAATTATACGAAGAATGATGCGCGATATTAAGGAACGGGGAAGGTCTCTAGACTCCGTGATAGACCAATATGTAAATAATGTACGTCCAATGCATTTACAATTTGTTGAGCCAACAAAGCGGTATGCGGATATTATCATACCTGAAGGTGGACAAAATCATGTAGCTATTGATATAATGGCTACTAAAATTGAAAACATATTAGCAAAAAATCATTCAAAACAATAGTGGAAAGCGCAAGCACCTGAATAAAAGCTCGGCATGTCCTCGTAAAAGAAACCCGCTTTTTCTTCGTGCGATGAATTTCGGGGAAGCTTTCCTTGTCCTGTGCCCACGCAACTTAGGCAGTTCGATGTTGCCGCGCAAAGTAGCGGTTTTTAATCGAACATCTATCCGTATGAGATAAAGGAAACACGAAGACATAAGTGATTCGATGTTGATCTTATCGTATGGAGGCGCCTGAAGGTCACTAGGCGAATGGGCGATGGTACTATTTTGTGGAAAAGTATTGAAAATTTAAATAAAATCTGGCATATTAAGATTAGAACATATTTATTTTACCGGGCGCACAATCCAGTGCTGCTTATTTTTATATGTTATTTCTTATTGTAGATAAAAAGGAGTGTTTTTTAATGGCTGTAGAAAAAAGCTATTATATGACTGAAGAGGGAAAATCGAAATTAGAGAAAGAATTACATCATTTAAAAACAGAACGCAGACAAGAGGTAGTAGAACGAATAAAAGTGGCTCGTGATTTTGGGGACCTATCCGAGAATTCAGAATATGATGCAGCAAAAGATGACCAGGCCTTTGTAGAATCGCGTATTTCCCAAGTGGAAAAAATGATTCGTAGTGCGGTAATTATAGAAAATGATAATGATAACCCAGATATCGTTTCACTTGGCAAATCTGTGACATTTCAGGAGTTACCAAGTGGAGAAGAAGAGACATATACAATTGTAGGTAGTGCAGAAGCTGATCCATTTGATGGTAAAATTTCAAATGATTCTCCTATGGCAAGAAGCCTTTTAGGCCATCAGAAAGGTGCAGAATTAACGGTAGTAACACCTGGTGGAGATATCCAAGTTAAAATTGTTCGTGTAAATTAATATAACTCTAGGCGAGATAAAGCTATCTCGCTTTTTCTATTTCTAAAAAAATAGTCAATAAGATTCATTCTTAACTTTGCGTATTAAATAAATTATAAAATATGGTATTATAATAGCATGCGTGAGGGAGGGAATGTAATATGAAAGATTCTAATAAAAATTCTAGGGTAGATAAATTTGAAAAAAGGCGAAAAAATACCAAGTCTATTTCTCTTTTTCTAATTGTAGGCAGTATATTAATTATTCTATTGCTTGGTCTATTTCTCTTTGGTGGAAATGAAGAAACAGAAAGTGGACAATCATCTACCGAATCATCGAGTGAACAGAACACTGGTGGAGATAGCGATGAAGCTACAAAAGAAGAAAAAAATGATGACAAGACATCTAAATCTGATGAAAATAGTGAATCAACGAATGATGATAGCACAAACTCTGATGATCCTAATGCAGAAGATGAGCAAAACGCTACAACAGATGATGAAAATGAAACAGAGGAAAAATCGGATGATAACGATGTAAAGAAAGAAACAGTAGAAATAACTGATGATGCAAACGTCAAGGAGGCATACACTGCAGATTGGGAACCTATTGGAACAGAACAAGAAGGTCCACATACCACTCAATTTGATACAAAGACTCAGGACTGGAAAGAAATGGAAAAAGCAATACGTGTAGCTACAGGTCTACAAGAGGGAAATATGGTAACGGAGATGATTGAGAATGGTGGCGACCAAAAAGTAATAGGAACTGTTACAGATCAGTCGCAGGAGATTATATATCAGGTAAATCTTACTTGGATTGAAGACGAAGGTTGGAAACCAACAATCGTAAAAGTATTAAAAGAAAATCCTTATGACTAACTATATAGTTTACTTAAAAAGCGGAGGCATATCAATGACAATCGGAATAATTGGGGCTATGGACGAAGAGGTAGCTCTCCTAATAGAAAATATGTCAGAGAAAAAAGAGCAAACAATTGCAAGTTGTTTATTTGTAACGGGAAAGATAAATGAAAAAGAAATCGTTATATTAAAGTCAGGGATTGGGAAAGTTAATGCAGCAATGGCAACCACTATTCTTCATGAGCGGTTTAATCCGGATTATGTTATCAATACAGGATCTGCTGGAGGATTCGCACAAGAATTAGAAATTGGGGATATTGTTGTGTCTTCTCAAGTTGTTCACCATGATGTGGATGTTACAGCATTTGACTATGCATATGGACAGGTTCCAGGAATGCCTGCGATGTTTCCGGCAGATTCAAGACTTATTTCATTGGCTACTACTGCAGTTAAATCGCTTAATGTTGCTTCACGGGAAGGTATCATTGCAACAGCAGACACATTCATGGCTGATCCTGTTCATGTACAACGAATAAAGGTAAAGTTTCCTAGCATGATTGCAGCAGAGATGGAGGCAGCTGCAGTAGCGCAGGTTTGTTTTCAATATGATAAGCCATTTGTCATTATCCGAGCACTTTCTGATATAGCAGGTAAAGAATCCTCCATATCATTTGATGCATTTATAGAAACAGCAGCAAAAAACGCAGCTAACTTAATAATGAAAATGATCAAAGACCTTTAACTAGTTAGTCACTTGATAGAAATCCCTCCAACATGGACCAATCCACGTCGGAGGGATTTTTTTAATATGCGCACATTAATTTTCTTCTTGGTGCGTTATATATATTAGAGGGCAATCAAGCTTGATTATCCTTTTTTTCTATTTGGGTTTTCTTGTTTAAAGTATTCATGGAATACCTTCATTAAGGCGCGTTTTTCTATACGTGACACATAGCTTCTTGATATATTTAATTTTTTAGCAATTTCTCGTTGTGTCATTTCCTGATAATTATTTAGGCCATAACGATAAATAATTACTTCTCGTTCTCGTTCATCTAAGATAGAAAAGTATTTTTTCATCTTGTCGAGTTCCATATGTAATTGAATATATTCAATTACATCCTCTGATTCTGATTCTAAGATGTCGATTAAGCTTATTTCATTTCCTTCTTTATCTTGCCCAATGGGATCATGTAAGGAAACATCTTTTTTGACCTTTTTCAAAGCTCGTAAATGCATCAAAATTTCATTCTCTATACACCGAGCTGCATAGGTAGCTAACTTTGTTCCTTTATCTGGTGAATAGCTCTCAATCCCCTTAATCAAACCGATTGTTCCGATTGAAATTAAATCTTCCATGTCTTCACCAGTATTTTCGAATTTCTTAACGATATGGGCAACCAAGCGAAGATTATGTTCAATTAGCTTATTCCTAGCATTTTCGTCTCCGGTTTGCATTTCCTTAATGTACTTGGCTTCATCTTCTGGAGGAAGAGGCTGTGGAAAAGCATGATTTTTCACATAGGATACAAAAAAGAGCGTTTCTTTTATTAATAAAGCAAGAACGCTTAAAATACTCGACAAATTATACACCTCCTGAGAGTTTCTGCTAGGCAAAGGCCTATAACTCATCTATATGAACGAAGATGTACTTTTGTGTATGTCCTATGTAAGAAGGTGAAAATAAAAAAAGTGACTTATCATTCAAGTCACTTTTTCCTAGCTGCTTCTTTTATACTTTTTTGGATTGCTTCTTCATATTCATCCCTTTGTTTATTTGTTACAGGTTTTATCTCATTTCGGTGTGCGGCTCTAGAGATCATATGCCCAGAAACTGGAGCAGTCAGTAAAGTGAAGAAAATAGCCAATAGCAATTTACCACTTACAATCGAATGGGAAACATATAAATATAAAAATGAACCAATTAAAATGCCAGCAATACCCAGTGTCGATGCTTTTGTTGCAGCATGTAGGCGAGTGAAAATATCTGGGAACCGTACAACACCTATTGAACTGGATAAAAGAAAAAACGAACCTGAAAGAATAAATAAGCTAATAATAATGTTTAGGATGATATTAGTCCAAGTTTCGATCAATGATAACACCCTTTTCAAGAAATTTGGCAATAGCTAACGTACCGATAAATAACAGAATTCCAATTAACAAGATAACATCGTTAAAATTAGTAGAACTACGTATGATTGCTAGCAATGCTGCAAGTCCCATTAGACCCATTCCAATTGTATCAAGTGCAACAGCACGATCTGCATTAGAAGGCCCGACTATAATTCGATATAGAAGCAACACCAGTGAAATCGCAATACCTACCGCAGATAATATGGTTGAGATCTCAAGTATATTTTCTGAAAGAGTTAGAAGTTCATTCATCTTGTAACCTCCATTATTGCTTTTTCAAACGTGTTTTTGATTTCAGCAATTGCTTCATCGATGTCATCTATATCCATTGCATGTATATAAAGATGTGTATTGTCATCTGATATAGCGACAGTTAATGTACCGGGTGTTAATGAGATTAGATTAGCCAGTAAGGTAATTTCCCAATTACTCTTTAATGTTGTTGGCATCGCGAATATACCAGGTTCAATATCAAGCTTCGGTTTATAAACTAATTTAACAATATCCATATTAGCCGAAATTAGTTCTTTACAAAACAGAAGAATAAGCTGGATGGTTTTGAAAAATCGTTTCAAATAAAATGAATCAGGAATGAACCTGTTCAGTAATAAAAGCAATATGATTCCAAGAATATATCCGCCAATAAAGCTTGCGGTAGTATACGTTTCCTGTAAAAACATCCACATTACTGCAACCATTAAATTAATAACAATCTGAAATGTCATAGTAATTTACTCCTTTAATACAGCATCAATATATACGTCAGGATCAAGTAAGTAAGTTGAAATATCTTCAACTGTAGGATAAACGAACTCTGCACCTATTCCTAGAATAACAGAAAATGATAATAAAAAGATAATGGGTCCAATTAATCCTTTTGTAGATTTTCTATCCACTTCGTATGCCGGATTTTTCTCACCCCAAAATCCCTTGATAAAGATCTTCATAATAGAATATAAAATCAATAAGCTGGATAGCAAGGCAATAATAACTATGGCAATTTCATCATCAGCCAGAGCGCCCTTTAATAATAGTAATTTGCCTATAAACCCGCTAAATGGTGGGATACCAGCAAGGATAAATGCTGCAACAAATAATAGCCATCCAAGTACAGGATAGTAATGGATTAGACCACCCATTTTTCGTAAGTCAGATGTTCCAGCTACATAAGCAATTGCGCCGACTATCAGAAATAAAGCACATTTGATGAGCATATCATGTAGAAGATAATAGACTGATCCACTCATCGCATCTTGATTAAATACACCGATACCCATAATGATAAAGCCGATGGCGGGAATGATGTTATATGCAATAATGAGCTTTACATTATTTGTTGATAAGGCACCTAGTATACCAAATATCATTGATAGACCAGCGATCCAAATAAATGTTTCATGTGTAAGGTCGAGTTTGTAAACAAATATTAATGAAAAAACTCGTAGTATGGAATAAATACCTACTTTTGTTAGTAGTGCACCAAATAAAGCTGAAACAACTGGATTTGGTACGACGTATGACTTCGGCATCCAGTAATACAATGGAAACAAAGCAGCCTTCGTAGCAAAAACGAAAAAGAATAAAATCCCAATTGCAGTTAGTATTCCTTTTTGATCCACTTCCTGGACACGCTCAGCAATGTGAGCCATATTTACTGTGCCAACAACACCATATAAAAATGCGACTGCTGTTACAAATAATATAGAAGAGAAAAGGTTAATTATTACATATTTAATGGATTCGCGAAGTTGTACCTTACCTCCACCTAAAACGATCAAGGCATAGGAAGCCATTAAAAGCACTTCAAAAAATACGAATAGGTTAAATAGGTCTCCTGTTAAAAAAGCACCTGAAACACCAGTTATTAAAAAGAACATAAACGAGTAAAAATAATGTTGTTCTTGTTTTAAGGTCATGGAATGTGGTGCATAGAAAGCACAGGCCGTTAAGATAATATTCGTTGTCAAAACAAGAATAATTGCCAACGGATCTGCAACAAGAATAATACCGTATGGAGCAGGCCAATTACCTGTTTCCAGTATAATCGGACCAGTAGTAACAACTTGCCAGGTAATATATGTCACTACTGATAAACTAGTAATGGAAAAAACCTTAGTCAATGTTCTTACTAAATTTACTTTTTTTGGGAAAAAGGCCAGGATCATACCAGCTAATAATGGAATGATGATTGGCAAAACTGCTAAATTACTCATTTTCGTTACCCCTTAATTGATCCATGTTATCTGTTTCATTATCATTCGCGGCTCTATATGCTAACGCCAAAAGTAGACTCGTAATACCAAAGCTGATTACAATGGATGTTAAAATTAACGCCTGTGGCAATGGATCAGTGTAATCTGTAACCCCTTCTTCTAAAATTGGAGCATTTCCACGTTTTAATTTTCCCATCGTTAATATAAATAAATGCGCTCCGTGGGATAGAAGGGCAGTCCCAATGATAATCCGTAATAATTGCTTTTGAAGGAGGTTGTAAATACCTGCAGCGAACAATAATCCAGCAAGAATACAAATGATTATTTCCATTTACTCCGCCTCCTTTTTTCGCTTTATTTTAACTAGACTATAAATTGCCAGTGCTGCTATACCTAAAACGGTAATTTCAAACAATGTATCAAGCCCACGCATATCTACTAATATTACGTTAACAACGTTATCCCCTCCACCAAGTGAGTGTGAAGTTTTTATAAAGTAATCTGCAATAGAGTCAAACCAATTACTACTGTGAGCGGAAATTCCAATCAATGTCAGCATTAAACCAAACCCTAGAGAAATAATGACATTAACTAATTTTGTTTTCTTGGATTCTTTAATAGCTTGCAATTTTGGTAAGTGGAAAAAGCATAATAGGAATAATGCTACAGTTACCGTTTCAATAACTAGCTGTGTTAACGCTAAATCTGGTGCTCGATAAATAACAAACAGAATTGAGACCCCGTATCCAACCACACCTAAGATAAGAATTGCCGCTATATTATTTTTGGCAACAATGGTACCAAGTGCTGCTACAATCATAACTACTACTACAGAAACTTCTATAACAGTAACAGTTGCGAGATTATCAAATTGTATTGTCAATCCACCTGTTAATGCCATTATAGTAAAGGTGGCGATCACAGTAGTACTTAAAATTATGGCTACATAAAGTCTCAGTGAACCGTTCATATAGAAGCCTGTAATGTTATTGCCATAAACTTCAAATCTGTCAACAATGGCATCGTAAGCTTTATTTAAGCTTAGTTTACCAGGAAGGAAACGGTAAACGCTACTCCACTTTTTACGTGTAAGAAATAATAGTGTTCCAACTCCTACCACAATTAAGGACATGATAAATGCAGGGGAATTCCATCCATGCCAGTATTTAACATGTTTTTCAATTGACTCACCCTTGATTGCTTCAGCCGCATGCGCTAAAAAGGTTCCATTTACTAAGTTAGGAAATAGTCCAATGATAATAACTAGTGCTACTAGGATGATGGGTGAAAGCAACATACCTATTGGAGCTTCGTGAGGCTTTTTAGGTAGACTCTTTTCTTTTTTCCTACCTGCAAAAACTCCAAAAAAGAAGTACATCGAATAGACAAATGTAAATATACTACCAAAAACGGCTAGCGCAGGAATGATATCAATTAGAAAAATAGCAAACGCACCGACATTTTCATTTAAACCGAGACTAGATTCGAAAAATAACTCTTTACTATAAAATCCATTTAAAAATGGTAGGGGAACACCAGCCATTGAAAATGTACCAAATAATGCTAACGTAGCTGTAATTGGCATAAATGTCAGTAAACCGCCCAATTTACGAATATCACGCGTCCCTGTCTCATGATCAACAATACCTGCTACCATGAACAAGCTACCTTTAAATGTTGCATGATTTAGAATATGGAATACAGCCGCAAATACTGCAACTTTGGTACCGAAACCGAGCATAGCCATGATCATACCTAGCTGACTGATTGTGGAAAATGCAAGTATGGCTTTCAAATCGGTCTGTTTGACGGCCATATAAGAGCCCCAGCATAACGTAACGATACCTGCGATACTTACAATGATAAAGAACCATTCATAGCCCGCAAAAATCGGTGAAAACCGGGCTACAAGAAATAAACCAGCTTTTACCATGGTAGCTGAATGAAGATAAGCACTAACTGGAGTTGGTGCTTCCATCGCGTCTGGTAACCAAATATGGAATGGGAATTGAGCAGACTTGGTAAATGCACCGAGTAATATAAACCCTAGTATTAATGGAAGGTAGGAACTTTCTAAAATAATATCCTTTTGATCAATCATTGCCTGGATACTTGTTGTATCTGTAATGACAGATAATAGAATGAATCCACCAAACATACTTAATCCACCGAAAATAGTAATAAGCATAGATTTAAGCGCACCATAGCGGGAACGTTCATTAAAATGCCAATAACCAATTAATAGAAAAGAGGATATAGAAGTTAGCTCCCAAAACGTATACATAACAAAAACGTTATCTGATAGGACAACACCAAGCATTCCCGCCATAAACAAAATTAAATAGACATAAAAATGCCCTAACCGTTCTGTTTTATCTAAGTAATAGATAGAGTAGAGGACAACTAATGCACCGATTCCGCTTATTAATAATACAAATAGTAGACTTAACCCATCTAAGTAAAAGTCTAAATTGATGGATAAGGAAGGTATCCAGTAGTATGTTTGTCTGACGGGTGAAAAGGTTGAACCAAGAAACTGGATAAAGTAAAGAAAGATTACGAAAGGAACAAAAAAAACAAATATTCCTGTATGTATTTTATGTTTGATTTTGCTTAAGAATGGAATTAAGCAGGCAATTAGAAGTGGAAGTAAAACTGCAAAAATCATCTAATTGGATTCCTCCTTGAAAAGTATATGTGATTTTTAGTTGCAAGAGATAAAAACTCTGAAAATAAGTATATACGGTATTTAATTTTTAGGAAAGTAGGTATGATGATAATACAACCGTTTTTAGGTCGGTAAAATCCTAATAAAACTAGTAATCCTGAAATATAGCTTATCATAAGTACGATCTTGGAAAAATAAAAAACCCTTATCATTCACAAAAATGACAAGAGTTGTGGGAGGGAAGTGTATATAATGCTTATTAACCAGAATATTCCATTTTATGGGTCAGTCTTCTTTTGTGAATTTCCTTTTCAATTAAATAGATAAAGTCAGGGCTTAGCTTTAATTCATGTGCTTTATAGAACGATTCCAATAATAATTCATCAGATAAGTGATTCATGAATACAGCCCTCCTTGAATGAATTTATACTTTAATATGTTAAGTAAATATAATTTACCACGAATACCCTAGTAGGACAAGGTCTGAGTTATCTACAAGCGCCTGTAGATAACTTGTGCATAAATATAAATAAATTGTCGTATCGCCTGATTTACAAGCCTTTATCATGTTAACAAAGTTATCCACAACGAGAAAAATAGGAGAATTTGTCGAACGGTTTTTACAAGTTACCCCTTTATTTTGCGGCTGGCAGGGTTTCCAAGGAAAGGACAAATTTCGCTAGCGCTTTATATATATGTTAAGTTATTATAGGGTTACTATATAATAGGGTTTCCATAAAAGGAAAAGTAAAACTAGGTTTGACAATAATAAAGAGGTGTAAACGTTGTTAAAGAATTTTTTACCTAATGAACATGTGAAAAGTGTTTTTGATATCCAACCTGCGTCACTTAAACAAAGAGGAATTAAGGGTGTCATAACAGATCTGGATAATACATTAGTGGCTTGGGATGTTAAGGATGCAACTCCAGAGATTATAAACTGGTTTAAACAAATGAGGGAATATGAAATTAAAGTAATGATTATTTCCAATAATAAACAAGAGCGTGTCAAAATCTTTTCTGAGCCACTTGACACACCTTTCGTATTTAGTGCAAGAAAGCCTTTGAGTCGAGCATTTAAGACTGCTGCCAAAAAAATGGGATTAAAAAAAGAAAATATCGTTGTTATTGGTGATCAACTTTTAACAGATGTATTAGGTGGGAATTTTGCGGGTTTTTACACAATCCTTGTGCTTCCAATCGTACAGACTGATGGAAAAATAACACAGTTTAATCGTAAAATAGAACGTCGAATACTAAACTACATGAGAAGAAAAGGCAAGATAACTTGGGAGGAGTAATTATGGAAGATATATATTGTCAAGGTTGCGGTGCAGCCATTCAAACAACAAGTCCGGATGAGGTAGGGTTTACCCCTGAATCTGCGCTAAATAAAGATATTGTGTTATGTCAGCGCTGCTTTAAGTTAAAGCATTATAATGAAATACAAGATGTTTCTGTTACGGATGACGATTTTTTAAAAATGGTTAGCCAAATACGAGACGTAGAGGGTTTAGTTGTGCATTTAATTGATATTTTCGATGTCAATGGAAGTATGATTCAAAGTTTGGTACGCATCATAGGTGATAAGCCGATTATATTAGTAGGAAATAAGGTAGATTTATTACCGAAATCAACAAATAAGCAAAAGTTGATAAATTGGCTGAAGAAATCCGCTAAAGATGCTGGAATTAAAGTTAAAGACGTATACCTTATATCATCGATTAAAGGTCATGGTATGGATGAACTAACAGAAGCAGTAGAAGTAATGAGGGATAACCGGGATGTATATGTTGTGGGAACGACAAATGTTGGGAAATCAACATTTATTAATCGACTTATTCAACAATCAACGGGAGATAAAAACGTTATTACCACATCTTATTTCCCAGGTACTACACTCGGATTCATCGAAATTCCACTAGACGATCATTCTGTATTAATTGACACACCAGGTATCGTTAATAAACAACAAATGGCACATTACGTATCAAAAGATGACCTGAAAACTATTACCCCTTCAAATGAAATTAAACCAAGGGTGTTTCAATTGAACAATCAACAGACATTGTTTTTTGGTGGGCTAGGACGAATCGACTTTATAAAAGGAGATAAACAGTCCTTTGTTTGTTACTTTTCTAATCATGTACCAATCCACCGTACAAAGCTTGAAAATGCTGATAAGCTTTATGAAGATCATGTAGGTGAACTATTATCACCACCAGATGAAATGACACGCACAACGTTACCTGAACTAGTACAAAGCACGTTTAAAATTAGAGAAGAGAAAATGGATATTGTTTTTCCTGGTTTGGGGTGGGTTATGATCCCTGAAGTTAACACTACTGTTGTCGTGCATAGTCCGAAAACTGTAGCTGTATCAATTAGGCCATCATTGATTTAAGGGGGACTGTGGTAAATGGGCTATCGTTTCGGATTGATTGGTTATCCAATTAAACATTCTTTATCACCTTGGATTCATGAAAGATTTTTACAAAAGGCTGAACTTCATGGCAGCTATGCCTTGTATGAAATAAATCCAAATGAATCATTTGCTGATAAAATAGAGGAACTGAAAAGTGAAAAACTTGATGGGTTTAACATAACTGCTCCTTTTAAAAAATCCATCATTCCTTATCTAGACGAGCTAGATAAAGAAGCGGAAGCAATTGGAGCAGTAAACACAGTAGTATGTAAAAAAGGAAAATGGATCGGTTATAATACGGATGGTGACGGATATATAAGGTCACTGATTAAGGCCTATCCAACGGTTGAACAGGATCAAAATAAGAAAATTTTAATTTTTGGTGCCGGCGGGGCCGCACGAGCAATTCTTTACACATTTTTAAATAATGGATTTAAACACATCGACTTAGCAAACCGAACAGAAAATAAGGCCAGAGAACTAAAGATGTTATATAAAATGAACAATACTCACCTATTGTCTTTACAGGAAGCTGAAAATGTACTGGATGAATACGACATTATTATTCAGACCACTTCACTTGGGATGAAATCTACACAAGATAGTGCTATTGTTTCGGTTACTAACAGACTATCAAAGAAAAACATTGTGAGTGATATCATTTACCAGCCTGTGACTACTAATTTTTTAAGAAACGCAAAACAGGCTGGTGCTAGGATTCATTACGGACATACTATGTTATTATATCAAGCGCAATATGCTTTCGAATTATGGACGAATGAACGTGTGGAAATAAATGAAATGGAACGAGAATTACTCGAACAATTGGAAGGATGAATTAGATGTTAACTGGAAAACAGAAGCGATTCTTACGAGCAAAAGCAAACCAATTAAAACCTATTTTTCAAGTAGGTAAAGTAGGTGTAAATGATAATATGGTTGAGCAAATCTCGGAGGCATTGGAGAAACGAGAATTGATAAAAGTTAGTATTTTACAAAACTGTATGGAAGAGAAAGATACCGTTGCATCTGAATTAGTAGAAGGTGCCGATGCAGAATTGGTCCAGATTATCGGGAACAATATTGTTTTGTATAAAGAATCACGAGAAAACAAACATATTCAATTGCCATAAAGGAGTATATTATGAGACGTGTAGGCATTTTAGGAGGAACATTCGACCCGCCACATTTAGGTCATTTAATAATAGCTGAAGAGGTTCGGCTTGCATTGGGTCTAGAAGAAGTATGGTTTATTCCTTCACAGGAACCTCCGCATAAAAGTAGAGCGTTCATGAGCGCGGGTGACCGCGTTGAAATGGTTCGAAACGCAATTAAAGGTAATCCTTATTTTAAATTGAATACAATAGAAGTAGATCGTTTAGGTAAGTCATATACATTTAATACACTAAACATATTAAGAAGTGAGCACCCTGACGTTTCTTTTTATTTTATAATTGGTGCTGATATGGTGGAATATCTACCTAAATGGTATAAAATAAGCGAATTAATGGCAATGGTTTCATTTGTTGGGGTGAAAAGAATTGGCTCTAGGTTGGATACTCCTTATCCAATTAAGCTAGTGGATATCCCGTGTATCGAAGTTTCTTCTACAATGATTCGGGAGCGGATAGGTAAAAATAATTCCATTAAGTACTTTCTTCCTGAGGCAGTTATTCGTTATATAAAGGAGAAGCGATTGTATGAGGATAGAAAAAGCAATTAAAATTGTTCAACCATCTTTAACTAAGGAACGATTTGATCATACCTTACGAGTAGCAGAAACAGCAGTAAAGCTAGCGGATTTGTATGAAGTACCAACAGAAAAAATGGAGCTTGCAGCAATTTTTCACGATTATGCGAAGTACCGACCGCTTGAAGAGATGAAAGAATTTATTCTGAACAGCCAATTACCAAACGATCTATTGGATTATCATCATGAAGTTTGGCATGGACCTGTCGCTTCAGTGGTAGTAGAGGAACAATTTGGCATTTCCGATAAAAAAATACGGGATGCCATACGTTTCCATACAACAGGCAAAGCGAACCTTGGAACATTTGAAATGGTTCTTTTTCTTGCAGATTATATTGAACCAGGAAGATCATTCCCAGGAGTAGAGAAGGTCCGGGATATGGCATATAAGGATTTAAACCATGCATGTCTGATGGTTTCACGTAATACAATACAATTCCTACTCTCTAAAAATGCAACGATTTATCCAGATTCATTTTATGCATACAATTATTTTTTGACAAAATTAAATGGAGGTTTTAATTAGATGAACAGTAATGAAATTGTACAATTAGCAGCAGAAGCAAGTGACGATAAACGAGCAGAAGATATCGTTGCTTTAGATATGAATGAGGTCTCATTAGTAGCAGATTACTTTTTAATTTGTCATGGAAGTAACGAAAGACAGGTGCAAGCAATCGCTCGGGCGATCAAGGATGCTGCAGAGGAAAAAGGTATTCCTGTAAGACGATTGGAAGGTTATGAACAAGCAAGATGGATTTTAGTTGATATTGGTGATGTCGTTTGTCATGTTTTCCATAAAGATGAGCGCTCTTATTATAATTTAGAACGTTTATGGGGCGATGCCACGCGAGTATCATTAAGTGTAGGGCAAGAAGGTTAGGCAATGGCATACCAACAAATGGCAAAGCTTTATGACAAGCTTATGGATGAAGCACCATATGATAAATGGGCAGATCTAACAAAAGAAATAGTGAAACACTCATCCATTCCCGTAAAACATATAGTAGATTTAGGTTGTGGAACTGGGCAAATAACAGCAAGACTTGCTCAAAATGGCTATCAGATGATCGGTATAGATTATTCTATTGATATGTTAAGCTATGCCGAACAACGTGCAAGTGAACAAAATTTCGACATTCAGTGGATCAACCAGGATATTCGCGAAACGGAAGGTATTACACAAACGGATGCTGTTGTAAGCTATTGCGATGTTATCAATTATATAACAACTGAAGAAGAACTGGATTTGGTTTTTGCCAATGTTACCAATATGTTAAAAGATAATGGAATGTTTATATTTGATGTTCATTCTTTGCATCATGTGGAACACGATCTAGTAAATCAAACATTTTCAACAGTTGAAGATGATATGTCCTCCATCTGGTTTTGTATGCCTGGAGAAGAAGTGGGCGAAATGTTCCATGATCTAACCTTTTTTGTTTCAAACGATGAAGAGTCTTATTCAAGATTTGATGAATACCATTATCAAAAAACATTCTCTATTGAGGTATATCGGAAAATTTTAGAACAAAATGGATTTAAAATTCGAAACATATGTGGCGATTTTTCTTTGAAAGAGGAAAGTCTCCATGAAAAAACGCAACGAATTTTCTTTGTTGCAGAAAAAGGATCGATAAAATAAAATTTTGTCGATCTTTATTTTTTAGAAGGATTAAGACTTTAAATGTCGAACTATTGTATTGGTAGTAAGAAAATATTTTCACTCCCGTAATCTCTCCTATACCCCGTAAGTTTTTAACCTCATAAATAAAGGAAGTGACCTCATTGATTAATCTTGCCAAGAAAAACCTATTTTTTATTGTGATTGGCATCGCTGCAGTATTGTTTTTATTTGTGTTCAATGAAAAGCCAGAACAAGATAAAGTTGTAGATGTAAAACCAATAAAAGCAGCAAGTATAAAGGAACCTACAACTATTCAAGGAACAACAGATGCGTTTGTTGATGTAAAAGGAGAAGTGATAAGTCCTGGGGTTTACGAAGTTTCCGTTGGTTCACGAGTAGAAGAGGTCATTGATCGTGCGGGTGGATTTACCGAACAAGCAAATCAATCTGTTTTAAATTTAGCACAAAAAGTTCACGATGAAATGATCATTTTGGTACCAAAAACTGGTGAATCAATTGACACGGGAATGGAAGAACCAACCAACTCTACAAAAGTTAACCTTAATTATGCCAAGCAAAAAGAAATCGAACAATTGAATGGTATCGGGCCTTCAAAAGCACAAGCAATCATTCAATACCGTGAAGAAAATGGCTTATTCCAAACGATGGAGGATGTTTTAAACGTACCAGGTATTGGTGAGAAGACGCTTGAAAATATGAAGGAAGGTATTCAAATTCCATAAGAGATTGACGAAAATAAATTACTGCATGTAGACTTATTTTTATACGTTACGTGTAAAATTTCTAAAGAATAAAGTACAAGGAAATCTTCACCATCCCCTATGAAAGAAGGGGTCAATGCTGGAATTTTTCTAATAATTATAAATAAAGGTGGAATTAGGATGGAACGAATTTCATGGGATCAGTATTTTATGGCGCAAAGTCATTTGCTAGCATTAAGAAGTACGTGTGAACGATTAACAGTAGGCGCAACCATTGTACGGGATAAGCGAATTATAGCAGGTGGATACAATGGTAGTGTTTCTGGAGATTCACATTGTATCGATGAAGGTTGTTATGTTATTGGTGGTCATTGTGTTCGAACAGTACATGCAGAGGCAAATGCACTCCTGCAATGTGCAAAATTCGGTGTCCCAACAGAGGGCTCTGAAATGTATGTTACCCACTTTCCTTGCCTACAGTGCTGTAAAACAATTATTCAAAGTGGTGTGAAAACGGTCTATTATGCAGCTGACTATAAAAATGATCCATATGCTGTTGAATTATTTAAGAATTCTGGCGTTCATGTTAAAAAAGTGGAGCTTGAATATAATGCAGTTGATATAAGTGCAAAGGAAAAAGCTTCATATGTAGCGTCATTATTAAACAAGCTTGAAGGTACCTCAATAAATAATAATCAATTAGAGGAATATAGAAATGAAGCCGAGCGGCTATTTCATATTCGTAAGTGATCAGGTATAACGGATATGAAAGGATACTGGCACTTTCTAGCACTTTCGGTTTTGTTAAGCATTTTGACGGTTATTTTCGATAAGAAAGTCTTTATTATTGTTTTATTACTTTGGTTATTTTATCTTTATAAACATAAAAAGCTTGGCCTTGGACCTGTATTTTTATCGTTATTGTTTTATATTGTTTTCTGTAGTTATATACCTTCAATTGAGAATGAAAAAATTAATCGATCAACTGTGGACCAAGCTATTAATGGAGAAATACAAGGTACCATTAGTAGCTCTGTTAAAACGTCGACCAGAAAATTAGAATTTGTGGTACAAGAAGAAACATCGAACCATAAATTGCTTGTATCAGCATTTAAACAAGAAAAGGAAGAATGGAACCAAACTGAGCTAAATCAATTAAAACATGGTGCGAACTGTCATATAAAAGGTTTCATAGAGTTGCCAGACCGGAGCAGGAACCCCGGTCAATTCGATTACCGTTCCTACTTGTATAGTAAAGGTATTTCCTATCGACTCACACTTTCTTCGTTAGAAAATATCACGTGTGAAGGGTCCTCTTACCTCAATTCTATTTTCCAAGCACGATTATCCCTCATCAACTTTGTTATTTCAAAAACAGATCCATATACAGCAAAATGGTTATCAGCGCTTATTTTAGGTGATGATTCCCATCTAGATAAAAAAACTATCGAACTGTTCCAGAGATGGAATTTATCTCATCTTCTAGCGATTTCTGGATTGAATGTTGCTATAATCATTGCCATTACCTATTTCCTTTTAATAAAACTAAATTTATTTACTAGGGAAAAAGCACAAGGGTTGATGATTTTTATATTACCCCTCTATGCTCTAATTGCGGGAGGCGAACCATCAGTATGGAGAGCATGTTTAATGGTATTTGTATTAATTAGTTTACGGAAATTGAATACATTTTTTACTCTAACAGATGCATTAAGTATAATATTTTTATTAATGATTTTATTTGATAAATTCATCGTTTATCATATCGGTTTTCAGCTTTCTTTTTTGGTGACGCTTGGATTGCTGCTCTCAACAAAATGGATAGCTGCAACACAGTCAACATTTATGATAAGCCTACAAATAAGTTTTATGGCACAAATGATGATTATACCATTGCAATTAGCCTATTTTTATACATTTCAACCCCTATCGATGCTACTAAATGTTATCATAATACCGTATTTTTCCTTTTTTGTAATACCTATTATGTTTATTATTCTACTTCTTTCTCCTTTCTCAAACACAGTACTAAACGTGCTAAATACTATTTTCGAATCGGCCAATCAAACTGTGATTTATTTAATTCACATGATGGATCAAGTTGCCTACTTCCCTTATATACTAGGACCATTTCCATTTATTGCTGTTTTATTTTACTATGTATTATTTTTATTACTAATGGATGCTCTGCAGCGTGGAAAAAGGATGCGCGCCATGCGGATTGGTGGGTTAACAGTCTGTCTAATAACTTTTGTTGCTCTAAAGCCGTACCTATCACCATATGGGACAATTACTATGTTAGATATTGGACAAGGAGATAGCTTCATTGTTGAACTTCCATACCGAAAAGCCGTTTTCTTTATCGATGCAGGTGCAAAAATGTCTTTTGAAAATAATGAAGCAACTGATATGAAATATGAACAGGTTATAAAGCCTTTTTTATATGCGAATGGAATCGCTAAAATTAACGCTTTATTTGTTACCCATGAAGATGTCGATCACGTTGGCAGTGTTCCATTTTTGTTAGAGGATTTTAAAGTTGATCGTGTCTTCCTAAGTGATTATTATCAATTGCCTAATGAAACAATTAGTAAATGGGAACAAAAAGGCATTAATGTCCAAAGACTACAAGCAGGAAGTGAAATTGATTTTTATAGTTATCCTATTCGAATTTTGTCACCCCATACAGATAAAAAAGCAACCAATGCAAATTCACTTGTCCTGCATATGAACTTTGGTGGTCTGGAATGGTTATTTACTGGTGATATTGATAAACAAACAGAAAAAGAATTGCTAAAGAAGTATCCTGATCTGGCATTTGATGTACTAAAAGTTGCACATCATGGCAGCGAAACGTCTACAGATAAATCTTTTATAGAACACTACAGACCCAGATATGCTTGGATTTCGGTAGGAGAGAATAATTCTTATGGTCACCCAACCAAGGGTGTGTTAGATGTGCTTGAAGACGAAGGAACAATAATTTTTCGAACGGATCAAGATGGTGCGATACAATATCATTTTAAAAAAGAGAAAGGAACATTTTTGAAATACTTACCATAACGTAGCTAATAGATGAATGGCAATTTAAAAAAGAGACTGTCAGCGTTTTCAGTCTCTTTTTTCGTCACTAATTTATAGGTTGGTCATATGTAGCTTTTATTATTGTCCAAAAAAGTTAATCGCTACTCCAATAAAGAAAATTACAGCAAAGAATACAAATGAGTAGACAAATCCTAGACCAGAATCCACTACATCATTATTTTTTGACTGAACGTCTTTTTCAAATTCGTTCACAACTATCCCTCCTATATCATTCTTTAGTATAAAATAAATCCTCGAAAAAATCCATGAAATTATTTACACCAATTTTAGTAAGAGTTAACATCTATACTTTTTACTTTACTGGTTAATCTAAAAATAATCAAATATCGTTTGTCAGATAGATACCTGGGACTATTTGGCCAACGTTTATATAAATGAGGGGATCTTCTAGTAAGATTCCCTTTAAAATTCCTTGCTATTCGGTCTTTTTCACTTTACGATAATGTATATAAGTTATTGGAGTGAATAAGATGTCTTACCTTGAAATAGTTAAAAAAGTCAAAAAAAACCAATTAGCACCTACTTATTTGTTATATGGAACGGAATCGTTTTTTATACAAGATATAAAGAAGCAGTTAACAAATGCAATTTTGCCTGATGGGGATATTGAAAATTTATCTACATATGATTTAGATGAATCTCCTATTCAAGAGGTTATTTCAGATGCGGAAACCTATCCTTTATTTGGAGAAAGAAAATTAATCATTGCCCATAACCCTTCTTTTTTAAAAGCAAAACCAAATAAAATACCATTTGAACATGATCTTGAACGGTTACAATTGTATATAGAAAACCCTGTTGATTATGCTACGATTATTTTTATAGCTGAATATGAAAAAATTGACGAGCGTAAAAAAGTGACAAAAATAATTAAAAAAAATGCCGCCATTGCTAAATGTGATCCCATTAAAGAACATGAGCTTTCGAAGTGGATTAAAACAATTGCTAATGACTATCATATAACAATTGAACCTAATGCTTATGAAGTTATTGAAACGGAGCTGCAAGCAAATCTTCATTTATTACATAATGAGATGATGAAGTTCGCATTGTATGTTGGGGAAGGTGGAAGGGTAACGAAAGATGATGCAGAAATGCTTATATCTCACACGTTAAACAATTCGTCTTTGCGATTGGTGGATGCTGTTATAGAACGGGATATTCGAAAAGCGATTACCATTTACCGGGATCTATTGAAAATGAAAGAAGAGCCAATTGCTATGGTTGCACTTTTAGCATATCAATTTCGAACCCTATTGCGTGTTAAACTCTTAAAGCAAAAAGGGTACAGTCAAGCTCAAATGCAGAAGCAACTTGGAATTCATCCGTTTGTTGTTAAAATTGCCTTATCTAGAGAAAATAAATTTACTGTTGAGCAGTTATCATCGTATATCGATAAATTAACAAATGCTGACGCTGATATGAAACAAGGTAGGATGGATAAAGAACTTGCATTTGACTTATTATTGTATGATTTGACTAATTCTCGAAGTCAGGTGATTAAGAGCAACAATTAAAATAATCAACTAAAAAACGATCCTGTTATGGGATCGTTTTGTGTTAGTCATTTATTTTTTCTAGCTCCAGCGCCCATTGCCTAGTGTCTTTCAGGCACCTTCTGCGATAACAGTTCGACAACAGTCGGTCATTATGCGCTCACGCTTATCGTGTCTCCTTTAAATAATATGGAAGGATGTTCGATTAAACCTCCACAAAGCATGAGCAACATCGAACTACCCACGTTGCGTGGGCACAGGTCACGCAGCAATGAACGGGCGCTTGCGATTTTCTATATTTATGCGCTTAGGTCGTTAACCATTTTTGATAAGCGTGATTTTTTGCGATTACCATTATTTTGATGGACAATCCCTTTTTGTACTGCTTTGTCAATTTTTTTGGTTGCTTGTTGTAGAGCAGATTTTGCGTTATCTACGTCTTTTGCCTCAATCAATTTTTCAACACGTTTAACTTGTGTACGCATATCTGATTTATATGACTGGTTTAAGTCATGTTTTTTCTGATTAACACCTACACGTTTAATTGCAGATTTAATATTAGCCATTATTTCACCTCCTAAAAACAACGATTCCTATCTGAGTGAACCAATGATATTTTATCAGAGCGAGACACTGTTTTCAATAGCTTTATTATCTACTTGGTGAAATTGTATGATTTTCACCTTTATTGTGAAGTCTAAGAGTAGGTAAAAAAAGTTGGAGGTTATGAATTATATGGTGAAATCAAATGAGGAATTTCAGGTGCGAACAGACTTAGCAATTGAAGCAAAAGATATGTATGTGGAACAGGAAGATACGCAAGTTGACAAAATGAAAGGCATTAATATAACAGAACGTACGGAAAATGATATCAAAATTTCATATGTGGAGATAGATGAAACTGGAGCAAAAATTATTGATAAAAAACCTGGAACATATGTCACCCTTTACGCAGATGGCGTCAAACGACAAGATACAAAGCGACAGGAAAATGCTGCTGGATTACTTGCAAAAGAATTAGAACAATTACTTGAAAAAAATCAACTGTCACTTGATGCGAAATGTTTAATTGTTGGCTTAGGCAACTGGAATGTAACACCAGACGCTCTTGGACCAATGACAGTTGAAAAATTGCTGGTAACCAGCCATCTGTTTAAATTAGAACATGAGTCGGTTGCAGAGGGATATCGTTCTGTTGCAGCAGTTACGCCGGGTGTCATGGGATTAACTGGAATGGAAACTAGTGATATTATTTTTGGTATTGTTGAAAAGTTCAAACCTGAATTTGTAATTGCGATTGATGCACTAGCTTCGCGCTCTATTGAAAGGGTAAATGAAACGATACAGCTTTCAGATGCCGGTATAAATCCAGGTTCTGGTGTAGGAAATAAACGGAAGGAAATAAGTGAGGATACATTGGGAATTCCAGTATTTGCTATTGGAGTACCAACTGTGGTTGATGCAGCAACGATCACTAGTGACACTATTGATTTCCTATTAAAGCATTTTGGTAGGGAATGGCGGGAAAAAGATAATCCATCAAAATCGTTAACACCAGCGAGTATGACGTTTGGTGAAAAAAAGTTTAATGAAGAGGATTTACCGGATGAAGAAAAAAGAAACACATTTTTAGGAATAGTCGGAAATCTATCGGAAGAAGAAAAACGTTCATTAATTCGAGAGGTTCTGACACCTATTGGCCATAATTTAATGGTAACACCAAAAGAAGTGGATGGTTTTATGAAGGACATGGCACACGTTGTAGCAACTGGGATAAATGCAGCATTACACGAAACTGTTGACGTTACAAATTTTTCTTCATATACAAGATAAAAGTAACATTACCAATTAACAGAAAGATTAGATTCTAGGTTCTAGTTTCTGAAGACATGTCATAGATTTACTATATATGTCACTGTCTTCAGAAAGGATGGAACAATGAACCTCGATAATAAACCTAGTCGCTTCCCTTTTTATAAAAAAGGTGGATTGTATATCCTTTGTATCGTACTATTATTTATTTCAATAGGAGCATTAACTACCATCGCTCCTGCCTATCAATTTTCATCAAAGACACTCACTGAATGGACAAGTAAGGTAGAAAGTACAACATTTTTATATTTACTAGGAATGGAAAACAGGGCATTTCAAGGAGCCTTTCCAAAGGGGAAATCTTTTCCAAAACTATCAAATACGTTATTTGAATTAACTACCAGCGTCAAACCGAATGATGTGAGAAGCCTATTAGGTCAGGAATTGCCAGGATTCTCCACATTTAATAATCATATAGTTGTTGCAGGGGAAGGAACGAACTATACCAACCTGCCAATTGAATCTTCACCACCTTTAGATGAGGTTTTAAAGGAAAGGGAAGCAGAAGTGAAGGAACCTGAAATAGCCGATGAAGAGACAGGAGAAACCAAGGAAAAGCCAGTAAAACAGGAAGAAAATGTTGTTTTTATTTATAACACACATAATAGAGAATCGTTTTTACCACATTTACCAGAAGTTGATGATCCAGGATTGGCTTACCATGGTGAGGTAAATGTCACTAAAGTAAGTGATAGATTTGCAGAATCGCTTGAGGATAACGGAATCGGGGCAGTTGTAGATCATACAGATTTTACGAAACTATTACATCAGAATGAGATGGAACATTATCAATCCTATGATGTATCTAGAAATGTTGTTAAAGAAGCATTCGCATCACACGAAGAATTAAAGTATGTTTTTGATATCCACCGTGATGCTCAACCTAGAGATATAACCACAACAACTATCAAAGGAAAAGCATTTGCTAGACTTGCGATTGTAGTTGGTGGAGAGAATGCGAGTCATGAAGAAAATTTAGAATTTGCAACTAAATTAAACGCTTTAATTGATGAAAAATACCCCGGATTAAGTAGAGGAATTATAATAAATGAAGGACCTGGAAACAATGGCGTTTACAATCAGGACTTATCAGAAAACGGATTAATATTCGAATTTGGTGGTTATGCTAATACTTTAGAAGAATTGTATCGAACAGCGGACGCTCTAGCAGAAGTATTTAGTGATTTTTATTTTAATGCTGAAAAAGTTTCGACAAAGGAGGAATAGATCATGAAGTCTATTGTACTATTACTATTGCTACTATTATTTTTCGTATCGGGAATGCTATTTGGCGTAGAACGTGATCAAACGGAAATTACCTCCCCTAAAGTCGAAACAATTGATATAAACGAAGTAAGTGGACTACAGGAAGATATTTCTCCTATAAATGAAAGTAGTGAGTACAAGCAAGCCCCTGATCACTTCACCCAAAAAATGGCGTCTTTTATTGAGGGTATTGTGAAAGGTTTTTATGAAATTATCGTCCAATTACTTTATCAAGTTGTTAAGTTGTTTTATTAATACCTACGATTTCATTCCTTCTTTCTTTTAGGTACTAAGTTTGACTAAAAGATAGAAGGTTTTATTTTTTGATTGAATGTCTCCTCTTCAATTGCTATAATCAATCCTAGTAAACGACGTTAAAATTAACACTTTTTCTAAAGAGTGGTCAGAAAATCTTGGCTGTTGTCGAGAAAGAATTAATGGCAAAGCTTAGATTTTTTTACACTTTATACCGATAAAAACTGATACTTTCTTAAAGTGAAAAAAATGTAGGAGTGAACATCACTAATGGTGAAAAAAAAACGAAACGTTCGTAATTTTTCGATCATCGCACATATTGACCATGGTAAATCAACATTGGCGGATCGAATATTAGAAAATACAAAAGCATTAACACAACGGGAAATGAAAGAGCAATTTCTTGATGCGATGGACCTGGAGCGAGAGCGCGGAATTACAATAAAGTTAAATGCAGTCCAATTAAGTTATACAAGTAAAGCTGGGGAGGAATTTATTTTCCACTTAATCGACACTCCGGGACATGTCGATTTTACATATGAAGTATCACGAAGCCTTGCAGCATGCGAGGGAGCAATTCTAGTTGTAGACGCCGCACAAGGTATAGAAGCGCAAACCCTAGCTAATGTTTATTTGGCTTTAGATAACGACTTAGAAATAATTCCAGTTATTAATAAAATAGATTTACCAAATGCAGACACGGATCGAGTTACCCAAGAATTGGTAGATGTGATAGGCATCGATCCAAACGACGTTATTTTAGCGTCTGCAAAGGATGGAATTGGGATTGATGAAATTCTTGAGAAGATTGTAGAAGCAATACCAGCTCCAGCAGGAAAAATTGACAATCCATTGCAAGCGCTTATCTTTGATTCGCTTTACGATTCTTATCGCGGTGTAGTCGCTTATGTTTGTGTGAAAGAAGGAACGGTAAAGGTTGGCGACAAAATTAAAATGATGGCGACTGGAAAAGAATTTGAAGTCAATGAAGTAGGTGTCTTCTCGCCAAAACCATTAAAAAAAGATGAATTAACGGTAGGAGACGTTGGGTACCTAACCGCCTCTATTAAAAACGTTGGAGATACACGTGTAGGTGATACAGTTACACACACCCATAATCAGGCAAAAACCGCTTTACCAGGGTATCGTAAGTTAAATCCAATGGTGTTTTGCGGAGTGTTTCCAATAGATTCTAATCAATATAATGATCTTCGTGAGGCGTTAGAACGCCTAGAATTAAATGATTCTTCACTACAATATGATCCAGAGACATCCCAAGCATTAGGATTTGGCTTTCGCTGTGGTTTCCTAGGGTTATTACACATGGAAATCATTCAGGAAAGAATTGAACGAGAATTTAACATTGGTTTAATTACAACAGCACCAAGTGTTATCTATGAAGTGGAGAAGGCTGATGAAAAAATTATTCAAATTGATAATCCGTCTGACCTTCCTGACCAGCAATCAATTACTGAAATTCGGGAACCTTTTGTAAAGGCAACCATTATGGTTCCAAATGATTACGTTGGAACTGTAATGGAGCTGTCTCAGAAAAAGCGTGGACAGTTTGTTGACATGGAATATCTGGATGATATTCGTGTGAATGTAACGTATCATATACCATTGTCTGAAATTGTTTATGATTTCTTTGACCAATTAAAATCACAAACAAAAGGCTATGCATCATTTGATTATGAAATGATTGGATACAGAACATCCAATCTTGTGAAGATGGATATTTTGTTAAATAATGAAACGATAGATGCACTATCGATTATCGTGCATAAAGATTTTTCCTATGATCGAGGTAAACAAATTGTAGATACATTAAAAGAACTAATACCACGGCAACAATTTGAAGTGCCTATTCAGGCTGCTATAGGAAATAAAATTGTAGCTAGATCAACCATCAAAGCGATGCGGAAAAATGTACTTTCTAAATGTTACGGTGGGGATATTACACGTAAACGAAAGTTGCTAGAGAAGCAAAAAGAAGGTAAGAAACGAATGAAAATGGTAGGATCAGTAGAAGTACCCCAAGAAGCGTTTATGGCTGTTTTAAAAATAAAAGACGATTGATCGTTGAATTTACACTGATAGGAATAAAAGATTCCAAGGAAATCAGTATAAGAAAAACTTCGCCATTCACTATTAAAGACAAGGCGAATGCCGAGTTTTTCTAAAAATGAGGGTGAACTTTATCGAATGTATTCTTAATCGAAAAGTTTACCCTTTTCTTTTGGTTTTCTAACATTCAATTTTTTAAGAGGTGAACTAGTTTGATACAATCTGTTTATATACACATCCCGTTTTGTCAGCAGATATGTCATTACTGTGATTTTACGAAGTTTTTTTATAACGAAAAATTAGCAGATGACTACATGAAAGCACTGTCTAATGAAATTAGAACAAATGTGGATGGCATGAAAACTTCTGTCAAAACTATATATATCGGTGGCGGGACACCAACAGCACTTAACTTGAATCAGTTAGAATTGCTATTTCAAGTAATTGATGAAAAGTTTGATGTGAATGGTTGCGCGGAATATACCATTGAAGCAAACCCAGGGGATTTTGATGAAGACAAAGCTAAACTATTAAAAAGCTACGGTGTAAATCGTGTTTCATTAGGTGTTCAAGCATTTGACAACCAACTTTTAGAGGAAATTGGTAGGCTTCACAAAATTAAGGATGTTTATGATACAGTAAATCTATTAAAAAAACACGGACTTTATAATATAAGCATTGATCTAATTTACGCGTTGCCAAATCAAACTGTAGAAGGCTTTGATAAATCATTACAAGAAGCAATTAAATTTGACTTACCACATTATTCAACTTATTCCTTGCAAATAGAACCAAAGACGGTTTTCTATCAGCGTCATAAAAAAGGTAAATTACATCGTCCACCTCAAGAAGATGAAGTGCACATGTATCACATTTTAAGAGATACGATGAAAAAAAGTGGTAATCAGCAATACGAAATCAGTAATTTTGCAAAACCAGGTTATGAAAGTAAACACAATTTAACCTATTGGAATAATGACTATTATTATGGTTTTGGAGCAGGAGCTCATGGCTATTTACCTGGGAAAAGAATAGGAAATATTCGGCCATTACCTGCGTATGTAAAACAGGCCATGAAGGATGGTCAACCAATTTTATCGACGGAAAAAATTGGTTTAAAAGAAATGATTGAGGAAGAAATGTTTCTAGGGTTACGCAAGCGTAAGGGTGTTAGTAAGCTGAAATTTGAACAGAAATTTTCAGTTCCTGTGAAGGAACTATATAGCGATACCATTACTCAATTAGTGGAAAAAGGTTGGTTATATGACGAGGCTGATGAGATCTCGTTAACACCAGAAGGAATCTTATTTGGGAATGATGTTTTTGCCCGATTTTTATTAGAAGATGAAAATATAAGCCATCTACGTTGACAAAAAAATAAGGATTTGGTAATTTATTAGTAGAATTAGCACTCACTTAAGAAGAGTGCTAACAGAGGTGATCATCATGTTAACAGAAAGACAATTATTGATCTTACAAGTCATTATTGATGATTTCATCCAGACAGCCCAACCAGTCGGGTCGCGTATTTTGTCGAAAAAAGATAGTATCTCCTTTAGTTCTGCAACCATACGAAACGTTATGGCTGATCTTGAGGATTTGGGATATTTACAAAAGACGCACTCATCGTCTGGAAGAATACCATCTGAAAAAGGTTATCGTTTTTACGTAGATAATTTAGTATCTGCTGGAGGGATACCTGACGAAGTCAATGTCATGAAACATGTGATCCAAGATGGGATTTTTGAATTCGAGCAAATCGTTCAAAAATCTGCGCAGGTGCTATCTGATTTAACGAATTACACATCGATTATTTTAGGTCCAGAAGTATTTGAGACAAAGTTAAAACAGTTACAAATTGTTACTTTATCAGACCACACTGCTGTAGCGATACTGATCACGAATACAGGACATGTCGAACACCGTTCATTTACTATTCCTGGTGAGATGAATGCATCAGATCTTGAAAAGATGGTAAATATTTTAAATGATCGATTATACGGGGTTCCAATTGTACATCTACATGACACGTTAAACACAGAAATAATTTCGTTAATGAAGATGTATGTGAATGACTTTGAACGATCATATGACTATTTGAAATCTGCATTCTTTAGCGAGCAGCCTGTTAAGCTCTACTTTGGTGGTAAAACGAACATTTTAATGCAACCAGAATTTAAAGATATTGATAAAGTTCGTTCTTTTTACTCCATGATGGAAAAAGAAGATGAGGTAGCCAATATGCTAAAAACTTCAACAGAAGGCATTAATGTATCGATTGGCCACGAAAATAAAGTAGATGCTATAAAGGATTGTAGTTTAATAACAGCTACCTATCATCTAGGACAGGATCAACTTGGAACGATTGCTTTACTAGGTCCGACGAGAATGGAGTATAGAAAGGTCATAACACTACTTCATGCATTGTCTAATGAAATGACGGAAGCATTATATATGTGGTATAAAAACAATGAATAGTTTCTTGTCTCGCTATAAGATAGACCTTGATGGGACTTTTCCCATCACTTCTTTATGTAATAGTGTGTGTTCAAAAAGTTGCCGAATTAGAAACAAGAAGGTTGAGGAACAAAACGTATGCCCTTAATACGTGAGGACCGGAAAATCCGAGTAACAAAGAGATTCGCCATTTATCATTTGGCGACTTTATAAACATCTTATTATAGGTAATAGTTTATTTCAGTTGAGTTTAATGATATAGTCTAAAATGGTGAATTTTTCGTAGGAGGTGTCGATCGTTGGAAGAACAAAACAAAAATGACACAGCAACACAAGATAAAGCAGAAAATGTTGAGCCGGAGGAAATGGAAATTAATGATCCAGAAGAACACCTTGGTTCAGATGAAAGTAAAATGGAAACACTGAAAGAGGAAATGGAACAATTAAAACAAGAAAAAGATGAAAACTATCAAAAGATGCTACGTATTCAAGCGGAATTTGATAATTTTAAAAAACGCACGCAACGTGAAAGAGAAACAGCAAATAAATACAAATCACAAGATATAGTAAATGAATTGCTACCTGCTATAGACAACTTTGAACGTGCTCTTCAAGTAGATGTATCAGAGGCCAGGGAGAGTTTTGTGGAAGGAATCTCAATGGTATATCGTATGCTGAAGGATGCGCTAAAAGCACAAAATATAGAAGAAATTGAAACAGTTGGGAAAGAATTTGATCCTAAATTACATCACGCAGTTATGCAAATTGAAGATGACGAGATAGAATCAAATACGGTAGTAGAAGAAATGCAAAAAGGATATGTACTTGCAGATCGTGTTATTCGACCAGCTATGGTCAAAGTAAATAAATAAAAGATTAGGTAAAGTAGTTGAAGGAGGAAATGGAACAATGGGAAAAATAATTGGTATCGACTTAGGAACAACAAACTCTTGTGTATCAGTAATGGAAGGTGGGGAAGCGGTAGTCATTCCTAACCCGGAAGGAAACCGTACAACACCATCAGTTGTTGCATTTAAAAATGGTGAACGTCAAGTTGGTGAAGTTGCTAAAAGACAGGCAATCACAAATCCAAATACAATTCAATCAATCAAACGTCATATGGGTACTGATTACAGCGTTAAAATTGATGATAAAGAATTTACACCACAAGAAGTTTCTGCAATTATTTTGCAGCACATTAAATCATATGCAGAAGATTATTTAGGTGAAAAAGTGGATAACGCTGTTATTACGGTTCCAGCTTATTTTAATGATGCAGAACGCCAAGCAACAAAAGACGCAGGTAAAATTGCTGGGCTGGAAGTTGAACGTATCATCAATGAACCAACTGCTGCTGCGCTAGCATATGGTATCGATAAAGATGACCAAGACCAAACAATCCTAGTTTACGATCTAGGTGGTGGTACATTTGACGTATCTATTTTAGATATTGGAGAGGGAACATTTGAAGTTGTTTCAACTGCAGGAGATAATCGTCTTGGTGGAGATGATTTTGATGAAGTAATCATTAAACATATGGTTGCAGAATTCAAGAAAGAAAATGGAATTGATCTTTCTAAAGACAAAATGGCAACACAGCGTTTGAAAGATGCTGCTGAAAAAGCTAAAAAAGACCTTTCAGGAGTTGCTCAAACACAAATTTCATTACCATTTATTACTGCTGGTGATGCAGGTCCATTACATTTAGAAATGAATATATCACGTGCTAAGTTTGAAGAATTATCTTCAGATCTAGTAGAACGTACAATGGTTCCTACTCGTAAAGCATTAAAGGATGCTGGATTATCTTCAAGCGAGATTCACAAGGTAATTTTAGTAGGTGGATCAACACGAATCCCAGCAGTTCAGGAAGCAATTAAACGTGAAACTGGTAAAGAACCGTCTAAAGGTGTTAACCCTGATGAAGTGGTAGCTCTTGGTGCTGCAATCCAAGCTGGCGTATTACAAGGTGATGTAAAAGATGTCGTGTTATTAGATGTTACACCTTTATCATTAGGTATCGAAACAATGGGTAGTGTATTTACAAAATTAATTGAACGGAATACAACTATTCCAACAAGTCATTCACAAGTATTCTCAACTGCAGCAGATAACCAAACTGCAACAGATATTCATGTATTACAAGGTGAACGTGAAATGGCTGCTGACAACAAAACACTAGGTCGTTTCCAATTAACTGACATTCCACCAGCACCACGTGGAGTTCCACAAATCGAAGTATCTTTTGATATTGATGCAAATGGTATTGTAAATGTACGTGCAAAAGATATGGGTACAAACAAAGAACAATCTATTACAATTAAATCTTCTTCAGGTTTATCTGATGAGGAAGTAGAAAAGATGGTTCAAGAAGCAGAAGAAAATGCGGAAAGTGATAAAAAACGCCGCGAGGAAGTTGAGTTACGTAATGAGGCTGACCAACTTATCTTTACAACTGACAAAACTATTAAAGATTTAGGTGACAAAGTTTCTGACGAAGAGAAAGAAAAAGCTGAAGCAGCAAAAGAAGAATTGAAAACAGCTATTGAGTCAGATGACTTAGAGGAAATTAAAGCTAAGAAAGAAGCACTTCAAGAACAGGTCCAACAGCTTTCTGTTAAACTTTATGAGCAAATGCAACAAGATGCAGAAGCTCAAGAAGGACAAGAAGGATCGAAAGATGATGATGTTGAAGATGCGGATTATGAAGAAGTAAACGATGATGATAAAGATGAAGACGACAAAGATAAAAAATAATAAGCAGTAACAAAAAAGTCAAAGTCAGGAATTCCTTGGCTTTGGCTTTTTTTCTTACTTTATAAATGATATGATAAAATTTATGCAATAGTGTCGGGAGAGTGATGTACAAGTGAGTAAGCGTGACTATTATGATGTACTTGGCGTTGGTAAAGACGCATCAAAAGAAGAGATAAAAAAGGCTTATCGAAAGTTAGCCAGAAAATATCATCCGGATGTAAATAAGGAAGAAGATTCGGCTGACAAGTTTAAAGAAGCAAAAGAAGCATATGAAGTGTTAAGCAGTGAACAAAAGCGCGGACAATATGATCAATTCGGCCATTCTGGTCCACAAAGCCAAGGAGGATTTGGAGGGGGAGCCCAAGATTTCTCAGGTTTTGGAGATATTTTTGATATGTTCTTCGGTGGTGGCGGACGTCGCCGTGACCCTAATGCTCCTCAGCAAGGTGCCGATTTACAATATGCGATGACTTTAGAATTTGAAGAAGCCATTTTCGGGAAAGAAACAGATATTACTATTCCGAAAGAAGAAACGTGTGATACCTGCTCTGGATCAGGTGCCAAACCGGGAACAAAGGTAAATACGTGCTCCCATTGTAGTGGTTCAGGGCAATTAAATACCGAACAAAACACACCATTTGGCCGTGTTGTCAATAAAAGAGTATGCCATTACTGTAGCGGAACTGGTAAAATAATTCCTGAAAAATGTTCTACATGTGAGGGAACTGGTAAAGTACAAAAAAACAAAAAGATTCATCTCTCAATTCCAGCCGGAATCGATGAAGGACAACAAATTCGTGTTCCTGGAAAGGGAGAATCTGGCGTAAATGGTGGCCCGGCCGGTGACTTATATGTAGTGATTCAAATCAGACCGCATGATTTTTTCCAGCGTGAAGGCGATCATATCTATTGTGATTTACCGGTTACGTTTGTTCAGGCAGCATTAGGTGACGAAATGGAAGTCCCAACAGTGCATGGTAAAGTAATGTTAAAAATTTCTGCGGGAACTCAAACAGGTAAAACTTTCCGTTTAAAGGGAAAAGGAGCTCCTAACGTTCGTGGATATGGTCAAGGCGATCAACATATTAAGGTGCGGATTATTACCCCTTCAAAACTTTCTGAACGTCAAAAAGAATTATTGCGAGAGTTTAATGATATTGAAGGAAATAAATCGATTGATGAACAAGATGGATCATTTTTCCAACGGTTTAAAAAAGCTTTTAAGGGTGAATAACGGTGTTAGTTTTTAACACCGTCTACATATTTCCAAGAAATGAGTGGGTCTAATTGAAATGGTCGGAAATTTGCGTGCATACGACGAATGAAGCAATTGAACCAATTTCGAATATACTTCATGAAACAGGTGCCAGTGGTGTAGTGATTGAGGATCCAATTGATTTGATCACAGAACGAGAAGATAAGTTTGGTGAATTATATGAGCTTAATAAAGATGAATACCCTGAAGAGGGTGTATATATTAAAGCCTATTTACCTATAAATAGTTTTCTGGGTGAAGCAGTAGATGAGATTAAACAGGCTGTTAATAACTTGTTGTTGTACGACATTGATATCGGTAGAAATACGATTACATTAACTGAAATTAATGAAGAAGAATGGGCCACGGCCTGGAAAAAGTACTATAAGCCTGTTAAAATTTCTAAAAAAATAACCATTACACCAACGTGGGAAGACTATAAACCAAAATCACCTGATGAAATAGTTCTTGAATTAGATCCAGGAATGGCTTTTGGTACAGGTACACACCCTACAACAGTATTAAGTATTCAGGGCATTGAAAGATATATAAAAGAGAATGATGAAGTCATTGATGTTGGGTGCGGATCAGGTGTCCTAAGTATTGCTTCTGTATTACTTGGAGCAAGAGAAGTATATGCATATGATTTAGACGATATCGCGGTGGAAAGTACAAAGTTCAATGCAAAACTCAATAAAGCAGAAAAAAAAATTAATACCAAGCAGAACAACCTATTGGACAACGTCAACAAACAATCCGATTTAATTGTGTCCAATATACTAGCTGAAATTATTGTTCGATTTATTAAAGATGCTTGGGATAACCTAAAGGAAGATGGTTTATTCATCACTTCAGGAATTATTCAAGCTAAAAAGGACCTTGTAAAAGATCAGTTGCAACAAAATGGTTTTTCTATTGTCGAGGTTAACGAAATGGAAGATTGGGTTTCTATCGTAGCCAAGAAAAGCAAAAGCACCCGTTCAACAACGTATGGACTGGACTGACCTGTTCAAGATAAAGGAAAACCAATTATGGACGTTCGACTAAGAACGCCACGTCCTGTGGCAACGTCGAACTACCCTACATCCTGTAGGGCATTGAGCTTGACTTATTTTAAGATCAGGGAGGGAAGTCCACTAGTTGTTGGTCGCTGTAGCTAGCCAAGAAAGTATTGAACTAAAAAGTAGGTGTTGCAATTGCAACGGTATTTTGTCCCGGAAGGTAACTGGCAAAATGAAAGACTTATAATTACCGGTGATGATGCACATCATGTATTGAGAGTGATGCGCGGGAATATAGGCGATAAACTGATATGTAATCATCCGAGTGGCTTTGCTGTTCGTGGTGAAATTATCGCCATGGAACAGCAACATGTAACGGTTCTAATAAAGGAAGAATTGCAGGAAGCGGTTGAACTGCCTGTTCATGTTACAATTGCCCAAGGATTACCAAAAGGTGATAAATTTGAGTCTGTCCTACAAAAGGGAACAGAATTAGGGGCATCCGGATTTATTCCTTTTTCAGCAGATCGTTCGGTAGTTAAATGGGACGAAAAAAAAGCCTCTAAAAAATTGTCTCGTTTTACTAAAATTGTTAAAGAGGCAAGTGAACAGAGTCATCGGAACCGAATTCCGCATGTTACATCAATAAAAAATATTGGTGGTTTAATTGCAGAGACAAAGGAATACGATGTAAAAGTTTTCGCTTATGAGGATGAGGCGAAAACAGATCATTTTGTTTCATTTGCTTCCGTTGTATCAAAACTGAAAACGGATCAGCGAATAGTCGTCTGCATTGGTCCTGAGGGCGGATTTTCAGATAATGAAGTTACCTTGTTAAAGGATAACGACTTTAAATCAGTTCGTCTTGGGCCACGAATTTTGAGAACAGAAACTGCACCATTATACGTATTAGCAAGTATTTCTTATCAATTTGAAGAATTGGGGTGCTAAGAATGCCGAGAGTAGCCTTTCATACATTAGGTTGTAAAGTGAATCATTATGAGACAGAAGGAATATGGAACATGTTTAAAGCACAGGATTATGAGCGCGTGGATTTCGACCGTCAAGCCGATGTCTATGTTATTAATACGTGTACTGTTACTAATACAGGAGACAAAAAAAGTAGACAAACCATTCGCCGTGCTGTTAGAAAAAATCCAGAAGCTGTCATCTGTGTTACAGGGTGCTACGCGCAAACATCTCCAGGTGAAATTATGGAGATACCTGGTGTGGATGTGGTAGTTGGAACACAAGACCGTAAAAAAATGATTGGATATATTGAAGAACACTTGGAAACTCGTGAGCCTGTGAATGGTGTAACAAACATCATGAAAAATCGTGTGTTTGAAGAGATGGATGTTCCTGAATTTACGGACAGAACGCGCGCTTCTTTAAAAATCCAAGAAGGCTGTAACAACTTTTGTACATTTTGTATTATCCCATGGTCACGTGGGTTATTGCGATCCCGTGATCCAAAAGATGTTGTGACACAAGCACAGCGCCTGGTTGATGCTGGTTACAAAGAAATTGTGTTAACTGGAATTCATACTGCCGGTTATGGCGAAGATATACAGGATTATAATTTCGCTAAACTTTTACAAACCCTTGAAACAGAAGTAACTGGGTTAAAACGAATTCGTATCTCCTCTATCGAAGCTAGTCAAATTACCGATGAAGTGATTGAAGTTCTGGATAAATCAGAAAAAATTGTTCGTCATTTACATGTACCATTACAGTCTGGGTCTGACACAGTATTGGATCGTATGCGTCGGAAGTACACGAGCGAATTTTATTATCACAAGGTCGAAAAGATTAAGAAAGCTTTACCTGGCTTAGCTATAACATCAGATGTTATTGTAGGATTTCCTGGTGAGACGGAAGAAGAATTCATGGAAACCTATAACTTTATTAAAAAAGTAGGTTACTCTGAACTGCATGTTTTTCCATATTCACAACGTACAGGGACTCCTGCAGCTAAAATGAAGGATCAAATAAATGACGAGACTAAAAATAAACGTGTCCATCAATTGATTGATTTATCAAGTCAGTTAGCTAAAGAATATGCATCAAACTTTGAAGATGAAGTAGTGGAGGTTATTCCAGAGGAACGCTCACCAGATGAGGATAATTCTGATATGTTAGTAGGTTACTCGGATAATTATCTTAAAGTTAGGTTTACTGGATCTGAAGAAATGATAGGCAAAATTGTCCGAGTAAAAGTTACGAAAGCAGGATATCCATATAATGATGCAACATTTGTAAGAGTAATGGATGTTGATATTCCCTCTAAGATTGTATAAGTTTCCTAAACCTGGTAGTTAGTTATCAGGTGTTAGGACTTAGCTTTTTATACATAATAATGCTATTATAGTCCAGAGGTACGAACAACTAAAAGAGAGGGCGTAGATTATGACAAAAGATCTTGCAAAATACATTGATCATACGCAATTAAAACCAGATACAACACAAGAAAAAATAAACAGTGTTATTCAAGAAGCGAAGGAATATGAATTTGCATCTGTATGCGTGAATCCATTTTGGGTAAAACACTGCTTTGATGAGTTAAAAAATACAAGTGTAAAGGTTTGTACTGTTATTGGCTTCCCACTCGGTGCAACAACAACTGAAACAAAAGTATTTGAAACAAAGAATGCCATTAATAATGGTGCAACAGAAGTAGATATGGTGATAAATGTTGGAGCGCTGAAATCAAATAATGATTCACTTGTAGAACAAGACATTAGAGAAGTTGTTTTTGCAGCAAAAGGGCACGCTTTAACAAAAGTAATTATTGAGACTTCTCTTCTTACAGAGGATGAAAAAGTTCGTGCTTGCAAACTTGCAAAAGCCGCAGGTGCAGATTTTGTTAAAACGTCCACAGGATTCTTGGGTGGTGGAGCTACAGTAGCGGATGTTATGTTAATGCGTGAAAAAGTTGGACCTGAGCTTGGAGTTAAGGCATCTGGTGGTGTTCGTGACTTGGAAACTACTAAAGCAATGATTGATGCTGGTGCAACACGAATTGGGGCGAGTGCCGGAATTGAAATCTTAGCTGGAAAGCAAGGTCTTTCCGATTATTAATCGAATAGGTTAAAAAACTGCTAAAAAATTAGTTGACCAGTTTGTGACAATATATTATACTTATTGAAGGCATGTGAAATCTATATTTGCCTGTATAATCCTGTTTTATGCTTCGGAGGGAGGGAAATCAGTATGTCAAATACAACTCGCGTTCGTAAAAACGAGTCTATAGAGGATGCTCTTCGTCGATTTAAACGTAGTGTGTCAAAAAGTGGTACACTACAAGAATATCGTAAGCGTGAACACTATGAAAAACCTAGCGTTAAACGTAAATTGAAATCGGAAGCTGCTAGAAAGCGTAAATTCTAAAGAGGGTGCAATAACATGACATTACTAGAACAGTTAAATACAGATATGAAACAAGCGATGAAAGATAAGGATAAGGCTAAGCTTGGAGTCATTCGAATGGTGAAAGCATCTTTGCAGAACGAAGCGATTAAGCAAGGAAATGATACACTTTCAGAGGATGATGAGTTAACTGTATTGTCTAGAGAGTTAAAGCAAAGAAAAGATTCCCTCCAAGAATTCAAAGCTGCTGGACGTGATGATCTTGTATCCAAACTTGATGTAGAAATCAATGTGTTACAAGCATATATGCCAAAACAGTTATCTGAACAAGAATTAGAAGAAGTTGTTCAGAATACAATTCAAGAAGTTAATGCAACATCCAAAAAAGAGATGGGTAAAGTAATGAGTGCTATAATGCCTAAAGTAAAAGGTAAGGCAGATGGTTCAAGTATTAATAAACTTGTACTAAAACATTTAAACTAACACATCACTATAAATGCGAATTTGACAACCCTTGTCGGTACATACTGACAAGGGTTTTTAATTAAAAATTAGTTTTTAGGCTCAGGATTGTGATACTATCAAAATAGTGACAATATAAAAGTTTAATGAAACCAAACAACAAGTTAAATCGTATAACATACTAAGCTGAAGGGGGTGATTACATATGTTGTACAAAACACTCACTACATATCTTATTTTAGTATTCATCATTTTCGTTGGATTATTGTTCTATGGAAATAATGCAATTGCCGCTGAATCCCCTGGTGAAGGTGAATTAGTATATGTCATTCCAATTGAGGATACAGTAGAGCAAGGTTTAAAAGCCTTCCTTTCAAGAGCTACAGAGACAGCAGAGACAGAGGGTGCTGATTATATCATATTTGAGGTTGATACACCTGGTGGACGTGTAGATGCGGCTGGTCAAATCGCGGAACTAATACAGAATTTAGAAACACCTAACGCTGCTTTTATCGTTAACAAAGCATTATCAGCGGGATCATACATTGCGCTAAACACGGATGCCATTTATATGAAGCCTCATGCCACTATGGGAGCCAGTGGTGTCATAAACCAGGACGGTACGGCGGCTGATAAAAAAGCACAATCTGCATGGCTAGCAGCTATGAAGAGTGCAGCGGAATCTCAAGGAAGAGATTCGAAATATGCAGCAGCTATGGCTGATCCAGAAATTGACTTACCAGAGCTCGGGGCGCCAAAAGGAGAATATTTAACACTAGGACCTAAATCAGCGGTAGAAGTAGGTTATGCAACTGGTATAGTGGAGGATCGCGTAGAACTTTTAAATGAATTAGGTCTACAGCAAGCTACAATAGTAGAAATGGAACCGACCTTTTCAGAGAAACTAGCTAGGTTTTTTACTAACCCGATTGTTATACCGATTTTGTTGACTATCGCTAGCTTAGGTTTAATTGTAGAAATTTTCTCACCTGGATTTGGTATACCTGGTATTATGGGATTATTATCATTAGTATTATTTTTCTATGGACATATTGTAGCTGGTTTAGCGGGAATGGAAGCCGTTGTTTTGTTAGTTTTAGGTCTCATTTTAGTATTAGCCGAATTTTTCGTTCCAGGCGGAATTGTAGGGGTATTAGGAATCGGTTGTGTTGTAGCCTCCCTGTTTATCTCGGGTCAAGACATAGGACATATGACAATGAGTATTGGAATAGCATTCCTTATCTCGATTATCGCTTCTGTTATATTGTTTAAGAGAATAGGTATGGAAAAAGGAGTCTTCAGGCATATCATCCTGAAGGATAAAACTTCTACGGAGCTCGGTTATGTTTCAACAGTTAATCGCCTTGAGTTAATTGGTCTTGAAGGGAAAACGTTAACAACACTACGCCCTTCAGGTTCAGCGCGTTTTGATGATGAACGGTTAGATGTGGTCTCTGAGGGCCGTTTTATTCAAAAGGAACAACCGATTAAAATTGTCAAAGTCGAAGGATCTCGGATTGTCGTTAGAGAAATTTAGTATAAAAATGGAGGAATGAACATGAATTTATCAGAATTTATGCCGTTAATTATTATTGGTATTATTTTAATTGTAGTAGTTGTATTGTTTACCTTTATTCCAGTTATGCTTTGGATCAGTGCTTTAGCAGCGGGGGTAAAGGTTGGTATTTTCACCTTAGTTGGTATGCGTTTACGTCGAGTAGTTCCGTCGCGTGTAATCAACCCACTTATAAAGGCATACAAGGCAGGACTCGACCTAACTACCAACCAGCTTGAAAGTCATTATCTGGCTGGTGGTAACGTGGATAGGGTTGTTAATGCATTAATTGCAGCTCATCGAGCGAATATTGAATTAATTTTTGAACGTGGTGCGGCAATTGATCTTGCTGGTAGAGATGTACTGCAAGCAGTTCAAATGAGTGTTAATCCAAAAGTAATTGAAACCCCTTTTATTGCTGGTATTGCAATGGACGGTATTGAAGTGAAAGCGAAAGCACGTATTACGGTGCGTGCGAACATTGACCGTCTTGTTGGTGGTGCTGGTGAGGAAACAGTTCTTGCTCGTGTTGGTGAAGGAATTGTAAGTACGATTGGTAGTTCGAAAACACATGCAGTAGTATTAGAAAATCCAGACAGCATTTCACGTACTGTATTAGATAGAGGGCTCGATGCAGGTACCGCATTTGAAATTTTATCAATTGATATTGAGGATATTAACATTGGCAAAAATATCGGAGCTATCTTACAAACTGACCAAGCAGAGGCAGATAAGAGTATTGCGCAGGCTAAGGCGGAAGAAAGACGAGCTATGGCTGTTGCACAAGAACAAGAAATGGTGGCGCGGGTTCAAGAAATGCGTGCATTTGTCGTGGAAGCTGAAGCAGAGGTTCCAAAAGCACTTGCTGAAGCATTGCGCTCTGGAAATCTTGGTGTAATGGATTATATGAATTATAAAAATATAGATGCTGATACGGATATGAGGGATACAATTGGTAAGCTATCAGAAGAAAATAATGATGATAGTGATAAATAATACCTGTCAACTGAATCAGGAGGGGTATAATGGAAGCCATCTTTGATACACTTTTTGGAAATATACTTGTATTATTAGCTATTGTTGGAGGAATTGCTGGGTTTATAAAAGATCGAAACAGTAAAGAAAGTGAATCAAATAAACCATATTCAGCACCCAGACCAAATCATCAGCCATCAGACGGCCGATATCAAGCTAATCATGAGGAAGTAACGGAGGAAGAAAAGAGAAGCGCAATATCAACTATATCTATGCGTGAGCAATTAAATCCCTCTACACATCGTGCCATCGAAGGCGGAGAACATGATGCAATAGCTAAAGGTAGGGTAGGTACACCATCCTACAATTCGGATAAGAACAATAGAATGAAAAAGCAGATACGCAACAATTTATCAAAACAGGGATTGGTGAATGGTATTATCATGTCCGAAGTGTTGGGACCACCGAGAGCAAAAAAACCATATAGAAGTGTCATTACAGAACGAAGAAAGTAACTTTTAAAAAGCCTTCCAAGGGAGAGTTTTATACTCCATACCTTGGGAGGCTTTTTTATGTTCTTATTTAATGTTTTTATTCATAAATATGAAGGGGAGAGGAGGTTGCACCTTTGACAAAAAAACACCAACGATTCCTACCTTGGATCATGAATCAATTTACGCTTCCTTCTGATATAGTTTCTGACTTACCAAGAGTCACAATATTAGGTCAACTTCATGTGTATATAGAAAACCATCAGGGATTGGTCGTATATTCTGAAACTGAGCTTACATTGAAAACGCGCACAGGATTGATAAAAATATCTGGCTCCGGATTTGTATTAAAAATGATGCTACCACAGGAACTATTACTGGAAGGAACAATTAACGAGGTAACATATATCACTGGTTAAAAAGGAGGTAGCAATGAAACAAATACAAGGCTCATTTCTAACAGGTTATGTAACTATCTTGATTGAAGGAAACAGCCCGGAGCTATTTTTACAGCATTGTGTGGACCATGAGATATTGGTCTGGAATGTAAAAAAGGCATCACCTACTTCATGTATGGGTAAAATAAAGTCACAAGATTTAAGTAAAGTAAAAGAGTTGCTAAATGATGGGATATATACCATTACAGTCAAACAAGAAAAAGGGCTTCCATCTATTATAAAAAAGCTTCTAAGTAGAAAAGAGTTTCTCTTTAGTATAGGAATATGCTTATTGCTAATTTTGTATTTATCTAATATTATTTGGGACATTAAAATTAATGGAGTACCAAAAGATATAGAGGAAAAAATAACAAAACAATTAAACACATACGGCGTTCATACAGGTGCCTTAGGTTTCTCCATTGATTCCCCAAGTATTATTCAACAAAAACTGCTCCATGATATCCCTGAACTCTTATGGGTAGGTGTAGAAAAAAAGGGGACAACCTTTCAAATTGAGGTTGTAGAGAAAACCATTGTAAAGAAAAAAGAGGTGAAGGGACCAAGTAATCTGATTGCAACAAAGGAAGGTGTGATCAGCTATGTGTATATATCAAAAGGAATGCCAAAGGTCAAAGTGAATGATTATGTTAAATCGGGTGATTTACTGGTTTCAGGGAATATTAGTGAGGATGAAGAAGAGCCTAACTTAGTTGAAGCAGAGGGAGAAATTATAGCAAAAACGTGGTATGAGGTTTCCGTTACTGTACCACTTGAAGCCGAATATCAAGAATTAACTGGTGAAAAAGATGAAAAACTTTATATGGAAATTGGAGATTTACGAGTTCCTTTTTGGGGGTTTGGATCGAGCGAATTCGAACATGTACAAGCAGATATTAACCGAACACCCTTACACTTTTTTAAATGGGAGCTTCCGATTAATATAATTGAATCCATCAGGCATGAAAAAACGTATAGAAGAGAGAAGCGTTCAAAAGATGAAGCAACTAAAATTGGAATAGAGCAGGCTAAAAACGAATTATTATTGCATCTTGATAATAATGCAAGTATTATTTCTGAAAAAGTTTTGCATGAAAGTACTGGTAATGGTAAAGTAAAATTAACCTTATATTTGACGGTAGAAGAAAATATTGTTAAATCCGTACCTATAAATCAAGGAGATTGATTATGTCGACTAACCTAAATACGATTGATTTACATTTAACGAATTCAAATGAAGCTTTAGCATTATTTGGAACAAACGATAAAAACCTAAAACAAATTGAAGATAAACTTGATGTATCAATTGTAACTAGAGGAGAGAAAGTGAGTGTATCGGGTTCAGACGATGCAAATACTTTAGTACAAGATATACTGCTATCCTTACTTACCATAATTCGTAAAGGGTTAACAATTGCAGAACGCGATGTAGTTTATGCCATTGAGCTCGCTAAAGATGGGAAAATTAATCAATTTGAAACATTATTTGAAGATGAGATTACAAAAAATGTTAAAGGAAAACCAATTCGTGTAAAAACGTTGGGACAAAAATATTATATTGCTTCTATCCGAGAAAATGATCTTGTTTTTGGAATTGGCCCTGCTGGTACTGGAAAAACCTATCTAGCTGTAGTAATGGCTGTACATGCATTAAAAAATGGACTGGTAAAACGGATTATTTTAACACGCCCTGCGGTGGAAGCTGGGGAGAGTCTAGGCTTCTTACCTGGTGATCTTAAAGAGAAAGTAGATCCTTACTTACGCCCTTTATATGATGCCTTGCACGATGTCCTAGGTGCTGAGCATACATTACGATTAATAGAAAGAGAAACGATTGAGATCGCACCTCTTGCATATATGAGAGGACGTACGCTTGACGATGCATTTGTGATCTTGGATGAGGCACAAAACACCACACCAGAACAAATGAAAATGTTTTTAACCCGTTTAGGGTTTGGATCAAAAATGGTTGTAACTGGTGATGTTACACAAGTTGATTTACCAAGAGGGGTATCTGGATTACGTAAAGCAGACCAATTATTATCCAGGGTAAAAGGAATAGATTTTATACACCTTACACAGACAGATGTTGTAAGACATCCACTGGTTCAACGCATCATTGAAGCATACGAAAAATCAAATAAAGATAGTTAGCTTATAAGAAAAGCGCAAGCGTCCCGATGTTGACTTATCGCATGGAAGTGAAGGAAGTCCACTAGTCGCTGGGCGTTTGCGCTAGATAAATTATACTTTCTTTTCTTTTAAATAAGCCCCAACAAATAAAAATGATGAGGGCTTATTTCTACTACCTGAGGTGAATTGATGATGAAACTGCGAAACTTAATAGAGTCGTTAATAGCCCTTAAAACAAAATGGATTTCAATCGTTGTTCCTATGCTTGTTTTAGGGGTTTTGTTTTTCCTCATGACCTTAAATAATGTACATACAGAGACTTATGATATAGAACGATTTAGTAGTGCAAAAGAAACCATTCGTTCACCAATTACAATTGAGAATGAACAGGAAACAAAGCGTAAAACTAGGGAAACGATTCAAGCTGTAGATGATCGGTATGATATATCAACAGAAATAAATGAAGAACAAATCAATTACATAAACGAAATTTTTGATGCAATTGCCAAAGTTGAGGAAAGAAAACCCATTGATGTCCAGGAATCAGAACAAGAAGATGGTGCAATTATTTTATCAAGTCAAGAGAAAGTTCAACATCTAAAGCAAATTTTATCATCAGAAATTGTAGATTCCATAGACACAGGTGTATTACTTCGTTTAGTTGAAGCATCACTAAACGAACGGACAGAAGGCGAGAAGGTATTTGTTGAATCTGTACGGGAAGTGTTAAGTAACGGTGTACGAATGGAAAATGTGCAAAGTTCTACAAATGAAGTTAAACAAAAGCTAACCTTCTCAAAATTAGATACTGATGTAAGACAAGCATTGATTACATTAAGTAATTTTGCTGTAGTGGAAAATTCTTTTTATGATGTGGAAAAAACGTTAAACGCCAGGAAAGAAGCAGCAAGTAATGTAGATCCGGTTGTTATTCGTGCAGGAGAGATTATTGTTCGGGAAGGTCAAACTATTACCAATGGATTGTATGAAAAATTAAAATTGGTTGGATTACTAAACAACGAACGGAATGTATACCCTGTTATCGGATTAGCGCTACTTATTCTTTTAATTATTGGTGTAATTACGTATGAAATGTACCAGTTAAAGAAACAAGACAGGATAGATAACGGTAAAGTTGCATCTATCTTATTAATCAGTTTTATTGTTGTGTTAATGATGAAGGTGGTTAGTTTATACGCAACACAAGTTAATCAATTATTCTTTATTGCACCGATAGCTACTGGTGTTTTGCTTATCAAGCAACTAATAAATGAACGTTTTGCTATTGTACTTTGCGGATTATATGCCATTCTCGGAAGTATACTATTTAATAGTCAAATACCAGGTTCGTTAAATGTTGAAGCTGGTATTTATTTCTTCTTTTCCCAATTAGCTGGGGTAATTTTCTTAATGAATGTAAAGGATCGCTTGGCTATCCTAAAAGCTGGTTTCGGAATGAGTATTGTTAATATTTTAGCTGTGTTAATATTTTTATTTTTATCCTTTGAAAAATATACCTTAAGTGACTTATTTATTCAAACAGGATTAGGATTTGCAGCAGCTATTCTTTCTGTGGTATTTACGATAGGGCTACTTCCATTTTTTGAAACTGGATTAGGTATATTATCGGACAGTAAACTGTTAATGCTCGCGAGTCCGAATCAGCCTTTATTACGAAAAATATTAACGGAATCACCAGGAACTTATCATCACTCTGTAATGGTAGCTAATTTAAGTGAAACAGCATGTGATGCGATTGGGGCCAATGGCCTTCTAGCCCGAGTAGGTGCCTATTATCATGATATAGGTAAAACAGAAAGGCCAAACTTTTTTATTGAGAATCAAGTATCAATAAAAAACCCGCACGACTCGATGAAACCGAAACGCAGTGCTGAAATTATTATTAATCATCCGTATGATGGGGCGAAAATCTTAAAGAAGCACAAGTTTCCTAAAGAAATAATTGATATTGCAAAAGAGCATCATGGAACAACATTACTTAAATTTTTTTATTATAAAGAGAAAGAAAAGAACCAATCAGCTAAGGAAAAGTCATTCCGATACCCAGGGCCAAAACCAAAAACAAAAGAGGCTGCTATTGTCTGTATCTGTGACTCAGTAGAAGCAGCCGTCCGTTCATTAAGGGAGCCAACTGAAGGGAAAATTGAAGAAATCGTTGACTCAATCATCAATGATCGTTTAATGGATGGGCAACTAGATGACAGTCCCTTGACTTTGAACGAATTAAAAAAAATCCATCGAACAGTATGTGAAACGTTAAAAGGTATTTTCCATTCAAGAATCCAATATCCAACTAAGGAGGCAAAATAGATATGTATATTGATTTTCACGATAAAACAAATGAAGTAACAAGCGACTATATTGATATGTTGCAGCGCTTACTGATTTTTGCTGCAAAAAAAGAAGGTATAACCCAAGAAGCAGAGGTTTCAGTTAATTTTGTATCAAATAAAGAAATACAAGAACTTAATCGTAATTATCGCGGGCAAGATAAGCCAACAGATGTTATATCATTTGCCCTTCAAGAAACAATGGAGGATGAACTTAATATAATAGGAGAGGATATGCCATTAATGCTTGGAGATATTGTCATTTCCATCGAACGTGCGATTGAGCAAGCAAAGGATTACAACCATACATTTGAACGAGAATTAGCATTTTTGACATTACACGGTTTTCTTCACTTATTAGGCTATGACCACATGAGTGAGGAAGATGAAAAGAAAATGTTTCAAAAACAAGAGGATCTTCTGAATGCCTTCGAACTTAGAAGATAAAAACAGGAAAAAACGAATTGGTTTTACCTTTGCTTGGAATGGGTTAATAGAAATGTTCAAGAGCGAACGTAATTTTCGTATTCATTTATTGGCTACCATTATTGTCGTATTGTTAGGAGTAATAGTGAAACTTTCCCAAATAGAATGGATGATCACCATTTTCGTAATTGGTACTGTTCTAGTTGCAGAAACAACCAATACTGCCGTAGAAAAGCTAATCGATTATTTAAAACCTGATATTCATCCTTCAGCTAAAATAATCAAAGATATTGCAGCAGGAGCAGTGTTAATAGCTGCAATTACTGCATTCATCATTGGGTGTGTTCTGTTTATTCCAAAGATATATCATTTACTTTTTTAAGAACTTGTTCAATCATAGAGCAAGTTCTTTCTATACACATCACACCATAAGCAATTTCAAACTATTATTGGTAGAGGCATTTGCACCTTCTCGTATGTTATGTCAAAAATTGCAGTATGCTATTTTCTTTTCAGTTGTTTTGTCGAATGCGTGAAAGAAGATAGTTTTTATAGTATTATAAATGTACACAAAGAAAATACACTTCGGAGGATTAGACATGGATAATTCATTTAAATCAGGCTTTATTGCGATAATAGGACGGCCAAATGTTGGGAAGTCGACTTTTATGAACCGAGTTATCGGTCAGAAGATCGCCATTATGAGTGATAAGCCGCAAACAACTAGAAACAAAATACAAGGTGTACTAACAGAGAAAGATGCACAGCTTGTTTTCATCGATACACCAGGGATTCATAAACCAAAACATCGTTTAGGTGATTTTATGGTTAAAATCGCTGAGAATACACTTAACGAAGTGGATGCCGTTTTGTTTATGATTAATGCAAAAGAAGGCTATGGTAAAGGGGATCAATACATTATAGATCGGTTACAGGAAGTTAAGCGTCCTGTATATTTAATTATCAATAAAATTGACTTAATTCATCCTGATGAATTGTTTCCTTTAATCGAAAAGTATAAGGATAAGTACGATTTTGAAGAGGTTATCCCTATTTCTGCATTGGAAGGAAATAATGTTAATCATTTATTAGATGTATTAAAGAAAAAGTTACCTGAAGGACCACAATATTATCCTGAGGATCAGGTGACAGATCACCCTGAACGATTTATTATTGGTGAGTTGATCCGTGAAAAGGTTCTACAATTAACACACGAGGAAATCCCTCATTCGATTGCAGTCGTTATTGAAAATATTGAGAAACGAGAATCGAATGCCATATTTATTCAAGCAATAATTGTAACCGAGCGGAAAACACAAAAGGGAATTTTAATTGGAAAACAAGGAAATATGTTGAAAAATGTAGGGAAAAACGCGAGGAAAGACATCGAATCTTTGTTAGGAACGAAGGTATATTTAGAGCTATGGGTCAAGGTGCAAAAGGATTGGCGAAATAAACAAACCCAACTTAGAGAATATGGATTCCGCAGTGACGAATATTAAACATGGTAATATTTATATCTCATTCTTTATCAATGTGTGGTCAAAATAATAGTAAGTACTTAATCTAACATATTAAAAGAAAGGTGGGGTTTCTTGTGGTGGACTTAACCTGGAGATTATTTAGTCATACAGGAAACATTGAAACCTATTTATTATGGAAAGAACTAGAAAGTGATTCAAGTATTCAAACTTCCGCGCAAAATGAAAATGAAGTAAATGATGAAATAAATACAAAAATGTAATAGATAGGTTTTAGCAGGATTGAAGAAAGTAAAGGTGAGACTGTGTGCTTGAGAAAATAGAGGGAATTGTTATCAAAACACAGGATTATGGGGAAACGCATAAAATAGTAACGATTTTCAGTAAAAAGGTTGGTAAATTTTCAGCACTCGCTAGAGGGGCTAAAAAGACTAAAAGTAGAATGGCTGCCGTGACGCAGCCATTCATTCATGGAGAATTTTTCATTTATCTGAGTAAGGGATTAAGTACTATACAACAAGGTGAAGTGATTAATTCCAATCGTACCATCCGTGAAGATATAATAAAGACCGCATTTACAGCGTTCATAGTGGAACTGACAGATAAATTGCTTGATTCTGATGAACCCGATTACTATATATATGATCAATTAGTCAGTACGATGAACTGGATTGCAGAAAAAGAAGATGCAGATATTCCAATTATGATGTATGAGCTTAAGTTATATAAAAAAGGAGGCTTTGCGCCTACAGTTGACAGATGTGTTAACTGTAGTCGGAAAGAAGATTTGGTTCGCTTTTCAATAGCTGAAGGTGGATTATTATGTAACCGGTGTACATCAATTGATTCGCAAGCAATAACGTTATCAGAAACGGTTGCTAAGTTACTTCGCATATTCCTAGAAGTAGGGCTAGAACAAGTTGGTAAAATTACAATGAAAGAACAAAATAAAGAGTTGTTGCGAAAAATATTAGATGCTTATTATGAACAATATGGTGGTTATTTCTTAAAATCAAAAAAATTCTTAAGGCAGATGGATCAATTAAAATAAGGTAGTGTTAATTGACAAATCGCAAAGTTATGGTTATGATTTGTACATATTTTTAGGAATGAAGGATGCGTTGAGGGAGAATAGTACCTTTTGTTATCTATTAGGAGCGAACCTAGGACGGTGAAAGCTAGGTAGTAGAACAAACAGGGAAGGGAACTCCTTAGCATATTAAATAAAGTGGCTTTATTTAATATAAAGCAAGTAGGGTGGAACCGCGGACAATCAAATCCGTCCCTATGCCTAAGCTTTTTTAGGCATAGGGACGGATTTTTTTGTATTATTTGTATTAAAGGAAAGAATGAAAAGTCTAAGAAAATCAGTATAAGATGAATGTTGCAATTCGTTCGTTTTTAAGGCAGGCGAGTGGCGAGTTTTTTAAGAGCAAGAAAGGATAAAATTTTGGCGAATATCTGTCTAGCTCCAGCACCTAGACACTCGAGACATAAGCAGTTCGCTTTCGCGTGGGCAAAGCACCCACACTGCACCGTTCTGCTTATGCTTGTCGTGTCTTTCAAGGCGCCCTGAGCTTTTCTTACAAATTTTAGAAAGCATGGAAGGAAGTTTTATATGAATATTCAACAGATGATTTTAAGCTTACAGTCTTATTGGTCAAATCAAAATTGCATCCTTATGCAAGCGTATGATGTGGAAAAGGGTGCTGGGACGATGTCGCCTATGACGCTGCTTCGTAGTTTAGGACCTGAGCCATGGAATGTTGCTTATGTAGAACCATCAAGGAGACCCGCTGACGGAAGATACGGTAAAAATCCAAACCGTTTGTATCAGCATCATCAATTCCAAGTGATTATGAAGCCTTCTCCAGACAATATTCAAGAATTGTATCTAGATTCTTTAAAGGAATTGGGGATAAATCCGTTAGAGCATGATATACGATTTGTAGAGGATAATTGGGAGAATCCTACACTTGGCGCAGCAGGACTAGGTTGGGAGGTTTGGCTTGATGGAATGGAAATTACTCAGTTTACCTATTTCCAACAAATTGGTGGATTAGACGCAAACCCTGTTACAGTTGAACTGACATATGGATTGGAACGTTTAGCCTCTTACATTCAAGATAAGGATAATGTCTTTGAATTGGAATGGACAAAAGGCGTAACTGTACACGATATATTTTTCCAGCCTGAATATGAACATTCCACCTATACATTTGAAGAGTCGAACACTGACATGTTGTTTGAGTTATTTACTATGTATGAGCAAGAAGCAAAAGCTATTATGGATAAAGGCTTAGTTTTTCCGGCGTATGATTATGTGCTGAAATGTTCTCACACGTTTAATTTACTAGATGCAAAAGGAGTAATTTCCGTAACGGAACGGACCGGTTATATAGCAAGAATCAGAAATTTAGCCAGAACCATTGCGAAAACGTATGTGGCAGAACGAAAAAAACTTGGGTTTCCAATGCTCGAAAAGGAGGAAATGTAAATGACAAAGGATGCATTATTTGAAATAGGGTTAGAAGAATTGCCAGCACGATTTATTGATGATGCAGAACGTCAATTAAAAGAACAGACAGAAAAATGGTTAGATAATCTGCGCCTTTCTTACTCAAAGGTAGAATCTTTTTCTACTCCTAGACGATTAGCGGTTTTAATAAAAGGAATTGCGGATTCACAAACAACTGTTGAAGAAGAAGCAAAAGGACCAGCATTAAAAATAGCACAAGACCAAGATGGAAATTGGTCAAAAGCGGCGATAGGCTTTACGAATGGCCAAGGCAAGACAGTAGATGATATTTATACAAAAGAAATAAAGGGCATTGAATATATTTTTGTACAGAAGCGAATTGAGGGGAAATCTACTTTTGATTTACTTACTACCTTTAACTCAATTATTGAATCAATCCAGTTTCCTAAAAATATGCGTTGGGCTGGGCAATCGATACGCTACGCACGTCCAATTCGTTGGCTTGTAGCACTTTATGATAATAAAATAGTACCATTTGAAGTAGCTCAAGTACAAACTGGGGATCAAACATATGGTCATCGTTTTTTAGGTAACCCTATTACATTAAATAGAGCTGACATGTACCAAGAAGATCTCAAAAAGAGCTTTGTGATTACGGACTCTAAAGAACGCGAGGAAATGATTGTATCGCAAATTAGAGCAATTGAAAAAGAGCATGATTTTAGCGTTGACATTGATGATGATTTACTGCAGGAGGTTCGAAACTTAGTAGAATATCCAACTGCTTTTGTTGGTTCATTTGAAAAATCATTTTTACAATTGCCGAATGAAGTGTTAATTACATCCATGAAGGTGCACCAACGTTATTTTCCTGTAAAATCTTCTGGTGGGGAATTATTACCCTCTTTTATAGGAGTTCGAAATGGAGATCAAGAACACATCGACACGGTAATTAAAGGAAATGAAAAAGTAATACATGCTCGTCTTTCAGATGCAGAGTTTTTCTTTGATGAGGATAAGAAGCACAACGTTGATTTTTACCAAGAAAAGCTACGTCGTGTGGTGTTCCAGGAGAAACTTGGAACAATTACTGACAAGGTTGATCGAGTAGTTACACTATCTTCCAAACTAGCTAGTTTACTTCAAACGAATACAGATATTACTGAACAGTCAATTCGTGCTGCAGAGATTTGTAAATTCGATTTAGCAACAAATATGGTAAATGAGTTTACAAACCTTCAAGGTGTAATTGGTGAAAAGTACGCGCTTCATAACAAAGAGGAAAAGAATGTAGCAACAGCAATACGTGAACATTATTTACCGCTACAATCGAATGATCCACTTCCAACGACTGTAGAAGGAGCAATTGTCAGTGTGGCAGATAAATTAGACACCATTGTTGGCTGCATATCTATCGGCTTAGTACCTACAGGTTCTCAGGACCCGTATGGTTTACGTCGACAAGCTGTAGGTATATTAAGGATTCTAGAAGAAAATAAATGGGATATCGCACTAGAAGATTTATTATCTTTAACCCATGAAGTTTATCAAAAACTTGAAATGGAACAAAATGATGAAGAGACAATAACAAAAGACTTAATCAACTTTTTCCGTCTACGTGCTAGTCATGTTATGAAAATGAATTCTATCGAAACAGATATTATTGAGGCTGTCATTCAAAAACAAATTGGCGTTTTCCATTATGCGATTGATAAAGCAAAAGTACTTGCTGAGAAAAGAAATCAGGACGCATTTAAAATAGTGAACGAATCATTAATCCGAGTTCTTAATTTATCCAAGAAAGCAACGGAAGCAAAAGAAATAAACCAATCAGTTTTCGAAACAAAGTCCGAAGAAATGCTGTTTAACCACTACCAGGAAATTGCGCCACTATTTATGAAAGCCAATAAGAATAGAAATGCTAGTGAAGCAATTAACTATTTAGCAACATTTGCAGAACCGATTAACGATTTCTTTGAAAATAATATGGTTATGGCAGACAATAAGGAAGTTCGCTCTAACCGTTTAGCAATGTTGAAAAGAATAGCGGATTTAATTAATCTATACGCGGACTTCAGCAAGATAGAATGGAAACAGCAGTTTTAATCAAAACCACTCGGGACTTTACGCTTTTATTTTCCAGCTTCAGCGCCATTGGCTATTGCCTTGCAGGCTCTTCCTTGCGATAACATTTCGGCATTAGCCGAACTTCCTAGCTTGCGCTTTTGTTCTGTCTTTTGCATTGTAAATAGTCTATAATATTTATAAATAGTATGACATAATAGGTGTGTAGGTGGTGGGAAAGTGGATTTATCTAAAAGACAAGAAAAGATAATTGAAATAGTAAAAGAAAACGGTCCAATAACTGGTGAAAATATAGCACAGAACCTAGGTTTAACAAGAGCAACCTTAAGGCCTGATTTAGCCATTTTAACTATGGCAGGTTTCTTGGATGCACGCCCGCGAGTGGGGTACTTTTTCACTGGAAAAACAGGCTCAGAATTATTAACAGAAAAAGTTAAGAAGTTTAAGGTACGAGATTTTCAATCGATCCCAATTGTTGTTAACGAAAGTGCGTCTGTATATGATGCAATTTCAACTATGTTTTTAGAGGATGTCGGAACATTATTTGTTGTCGACAAGCATACTTGCTTAACAGGTGTGTTATCACGTAAAGATTTATTACGTGCGAGTATTGGTAATCAGGATTTAACAAATGTACCTGTACATATTATTATGACACGCATGCCAAATATTACATTTTGCAAGAAAGATGATTTGCTATTAGATGCTGCTAATAAATTAATTAATAAGCAAATTGATGGTATTCCTGTAATCAAGAATACGGAAACTGGAAACGAGATTGTTGGTAGAATAACAAAAACCACGATTACAAAAGCTTTTGTAGAGCTAATAATGGATGACCATTTATAGGGGAGGGGCATATTTATGAGTAAGAAACCATTGGTTTATGTTCTATCAGATTCTGTTGGGGAAACTGCTGAATTAGTAATTAAGGCTGGATTAAGTCAATTTAATGGTGGAGAATATAAAATACAACGAATACCGTATGTTGAAGATAAAGTAATCATCGATGAAACATTACAGCTTGCTAAGGAAAAAGAGGCAATAATTGGATTTACACTAGTTGATCCTATGTTGCGTGATTATTTAAATGATGAGGCAAAAAAAGTTAAAGTGGAGGCAATTGATATCATGGGGCCAATGATGAAATCAATGGAACGTGTATTTGCAACATCCCCGCGCCTTGAAGCTGGTTTGGTCCATCAATTGGATGAAGATTATTTTAAGCGAGTAGAGGCAATTGAATTTGCTGTAAAATACGATGATGGGCGTGATCCAAGAGGAATTTCCCGTGCAGATATTATTCTAATTGGCGTATCTAGAACATCTAAGACACCGTTATCACAATATCTAGCTCATAAGCGTTTAAAAGTTGCCAATGTGCCACTGGTACCGGAAGTAGACCCGCCTGATGAATTGTTTGAAGTAGATTCCGAAAAATGCATCGGGTTGAAAATAACAGCAGATAAATTAAATGAAATTAGAAAAGAACGCTTGAAAGCACTAGGATTAGGCGACCAAGCAACTTATGCTAACATGACTAGAATTCATCAGGAACTTGCATTTTTTGACAAGATTGTGAATAAAATTGGTTGTAAAACAGTTGATGTGTCCAATAAAGCAGTGGAAGAAACAGCTAATAGTATTCTGCAAATGATAAAAAAATAGATAGTAGATAAATAAGCATTCTACTTTTTACTGGTAGAGTGCTTATCTGTTCTAATTTCTTTGCAAATTAAATATATAATACTAGTAATTTAGTGAAATATCATTTATAATTATTCTTTGTGTTTAAATGATATTTATTGTTGATATCATTATGCGTTTTACACCTTGCTTTAAAAAAATTTGTTTTCAGGAAGGAATAACCTTTCTTTATGTAGAATTAATAAGCATGGCATTTAATCTTTTTTAGTTTTATTCTTATAAAAGGGGGTTTATGAATAACTCCATAAGGAATAATAGTAAATGTGATGTTATGCAAAGGGACAAAATGAATAGGTATATATAATCATATTTACCGACCATAATTACTATATCGAAAGCTCCTTCTAAGTTTATCAACAAGATAGAAGGAAATTTTTTTTCGACTTTAAAAAAATATTGTCGAATTTTGCAGGGTTTTGATCGTTATATCTAGAATAATAGAACATGGTGGTATATATGCCAAATCAAATTCCAGAAGAAACAATAGAAGAGGTACGAAAAGCGAATGACATTGTTGATGTTATTGGTGAGTATGTACAGCTTAAAAAACAAGGTAGAAATTATTTCGGCTTATGCCCATTTCATGGCGAAAAAACACCGTCCTTTTCAGTCACACAAGAGAAACAAATTTTTCATTGCTTTGGTTGTGGAAAAGGCGGAAATGTAGTGACGTTTTTAATAGAGATGGAAAAGTTTTCGTTCTTTGAAGCTATGGAGTACTTAGCAGGAAGAAGTGGTATATCTTTACCAGAAACTAATAGGAACGAAGGAAGTTCTCTTTCAGAGGAAAATCAAAGTGTATTAGCCGCTTATGAATGGTTGACAAAACTATACCATCATCTATTGCGATTCACAAAAGATGGGAAAGAAGGCTATAGCTATTTTAAACAACGAGGCATTAGTGAAGAAACGGCAGATGTATTTCAACTGGGATTTGCACCAAACGATAATGATTTTACAGCCGAGTTCTTAAAGAAAAAAGGGTTTCATCAACAAATATTGGCAAAAGCAGGTTTAATATTACTACAAGAAGACAATAAAGTTACAGATAGGTTTCGTGGACGAATTATTTTTCCTATACGGAATCATCTTGGTAAAACAATTGCTTTCGGTGGTAGAACCATCTCAAATGGTGAACCAAAGTATTTAAATAGCTCAGAAAGTGAACTTTTTCAAAAGGGTAAGCTTTTATACAACTTTGATTTGGCCAAAAAACATATACGAAAATCAGGCGAGGCAGTATTGTTTGAAGGGTACATGGATGTTATATCTGCATATCAGGCAGGTGTAAAAAACGCTATAGCCACACTTGGTACATCATTAACAACAAACCAAGCTAAATTATTGAAACGGTATGTCGATACAGTAATCATTTGTTATGACGGAGATGATGCGGGGGTAGAAGCGACCTTTAAAGCCGCGTCCATCCTTAAAGAAACGGGTTCTCATGTGAAGATTTCTAGGCTGAGTGATGGGATGGACCCAGATGATTACATTAACACATATGGTCAAGCAGCGTTTCAGAATGATGTAATTAAAGCAAGTGAAACGTATATATCTTTTTATATGCGATATATTAAAAGAAGCTATAACCTAAGTCTAGAGGATGATCGCTTTAAATATATTGATTCCATTCTTAAAGAACTTGCAATGATTGATAGTTCCATTGAACGGGAACATTATTTAAAAGAGATAAGTAATGAATTTAATATTTCTACAGAAACATTGAAACAAGAAATGCACACCCATCGTAAAGAAGTGGGACAAAATAAGGATAAGAGACAAGAGAACAGTTATACTAATAGGGCTAACAATCATTATCAAACAAAAAAATTACTACCGGCATTTCAAAATGCTGAAAAACAGCTTCTTGCATATATGTTGAAAGATACTGCTATAACTGATAAGGTGCAGAAGGAAATAGGTGCAGCGTTCAATATAGATGCACATAAAATAATTGTAACGCACCTTTATGCATATTATGAAGAAAACCATCTTCCTGATGTCAGTTATTTCATTGAAAGGATAACAGACCAGGATATTAAAAACTTAATTATAGAAATTGCAATGCTTTATACTGATGAAAACATTAGTGATAAAGAAATTAATGACTATATCAGAATTATACGCGCCGAAAAGAGCGATGTGGCTAGCATTAAGTTACTAAAGCAGGAACAGAGGCTAGCTGAACAACAAAATGATCCAATCAAAGCGGCACAAATTGCGATGCAAATCATTAAAATCCATAAGCAGCTAAATAATTCACATTGATATAAATGGAGTATGGAAGGAGGGGGACTCATGGCCGAAAATATGCCTTCACAAACAAAGGAAAATGAAAATGAATTAACACTCGAACAAACAAAGGATCAATTACTCGAAATGGGTAAAAAGCGCGGCACATTGGCATATGAAGAAGTCGCTGATCGTTTGTCTCATTTTGAGATAGAATCCGATCAAATGGATGAATTTTATGAGTACCTGGGCGAACAAGGTGTAGAAGTAATCGGTGAATCTGAGGATGATCCGAATATGCAACAAATTTCAAAAGAAGAAACATTTGATCTGAATGATTTAAGTGTCCCACTAGGGATTAAAATAAATGATCCCGTTCGTATGTATTTGAAAGAAATAGGACGCGTTGATTTATTATCCGCAGCAGATGAGATTGACCTTGCTACACGTATTGAAAAAGGTGATGAAGAAGCTAAAAGGCGCCTTGCGGAAGCAAACTTACGTTTAGTAGTAAGTATTGCAAAACGTTATGTTGGACGAGGTATGCTATTCTTGGATCTTATTCAAGAAGGGAATATGGGTCTGATTAAAGCAGTAGAAAAGTTTGATTACCGTAAAGGATTTAAATTTAGTACGTATGCAACTTGGTGGATCCGCCAAGCCATTACGCGTGCAATCGCCGATCAAGCAAGAACAATAAGAATCCCTGTCCACATGGTTGAAACAATTAATAAATTGATTCGAGTTCAACGACAATTACTCCAAGATTTAGGACGTGAACCTACACCAGAGGAAATCGGGCAGGAAATGGAATTAACACCTGATAAAGTGCGAGATATTCTGAAAATCGCGCAGGAGCCTGTTTCACTTGAAACGCCAATTGGTGAAGAAGATGACTCCCATTTAGGTGATTTTATTGAAGACCAAGAAGCTGTATCACCATCTGATCATGCTGCTTATGAACTGTTGAAGGAACAGCTTGAAGATGTTCTTGACACCCTAACTGACCGGGAAGAAAATGTTTTGCGACTGCGCTTTGGTCTTGACGATGGCCGGACAAGAACATTGGAAGAAGTTGGGAAGGTATTTGGCGTAACAAGAGAACGTATACGCCAAATTGAAGCAAAAGCGCTCCGTAAACTTCGCCACCCAAGTAGAAGCAAACGTTTAAAGGATTTTCTTGAATAAATATAGTATCAGTCATTGACACAGTAGTGATCAATGACTGTTCATCTTGGTTTATTGTTATGTGCAATAATATAGACATTACTGTCTATATTGAGGTGATCATAAATGACAGAGGATCGAATAACAACCATAATTAATGAGTTAAACTATTGGAAGAAAAGTAAGATGCTACCTGCTGTTTATTGTGATTATCTCCTAGCATTATACACAAATGGGGACGATTCCTTAGGGGAAGAACAAGTAAAGGGTAAGAGGTTATCATGGTTAATTCAGTTATTCCTGCTGATGTTAGTAATGCCTTTTGCGCTTTTAGTTATTTATGCAACATCATTTGAACCTTACATACAGTTAAGCATATTAATACTTTTTATTCTTTTTTCATTTTGGCAATATAGAGGATTTAAACTACAGCATGATGTAATCTACCCTTTATCTTTTGCAATTTTTTTATTACTAATTTTTTTAACAACAATATTCTTAAGCAATACATATATTGGGATAAATTGGGTAACAAAGTTGATTATTTTTGTGAATTTTGTATGTTGGATTATAATAGGCAAGAAAATGGATTTAAAATATCTTACCATCTCTAGTATTTTTGGTATACTGGCAATAGGGTTGTATTTTGTTCTTTAATTAGTCACATTTACGCCCTTTAAACTATATTGATTTTAAAGTAAACTAAATGTAGACGTTTTGTTTAATTACATTAAAGAGAGTACATAAGGAGGAAACGTAATGAAGAAAAATCCAGTTATCCCCTTCGCAATTATTGCAATTATAGGGATTTTATTGGTGATCGTTATATCATTTGTTGGCTTGGGTCAACAAACTGCAATTGAAAATGAAGAAAAAGGTGGCGGAGAAAAGCAGGAGCAAGGAGAAGGGGCATCAACTGATGACCCTGAGGCAATTTTCCAAAGCAATTGCATCTCATGTCACGGTGCTGATTTGACCGGTGGAGTAGGACCAGACCTAACGCAAGTAGGTAGCAAATATAACAAAGAAGAGATTAAGGACATCATTATAAATGGTAAAGGTAACATGCCAGCTGGATTAGTGCAGGAACCTCAAGCAGATGCTCTAGCTGAATGGCTGGCGAAGAAAAAGTAAAATAGAATTAAAACACGAGAAAGCTTTCTGATCTGATACAGGAAGCTTTCTTTTCGACTAATAGGAAGGAGAAAATAATGAATCAACAATCAGTCATTTCAAATCGTTTGCAAAGAATTGCTTCCTACTTACCGATGGAATCGTATTTTGCTGATATTGGTTCTGATCATGCCTATCTGCCTTGTTACGTGTGTCTTCATGATGATGGGGCAAAAGCAATAGCAGGTGAAGTTGTGGATGGCCCTTTTCATAGTGCGAAAGCAACGGTAAAGGCGAATCATTTAGAAGCTGTTATCGACGTTCGACTTGGAGACGGATTAGCAGTATTACATAAAGGTGAAGTGAAACAAGTTGTTATTGCTGGTATGGGTGGATCGCTCATAAAGTCAATATTAGAAAATGGAATAGATAAATTGGAAAAAGTGGAGCGAATCATCGCACAGCCCAATGTTGATGCTAAAGCTGTTCGGAAATGGCTCCATTATCATGGTTATGAGATAGTACAAGAAGAGCTAATAGAGGATAATGGGCATTTTTACGAAATTATAGTTGCTGATAAAATGAATATCTTTCAAAACTTAACTGAAAAGGATTTCATGTTTGGGCCAGTTTTATTATTGAATAAATCAAAAGCTTTTTATGAAAAGTGGAGAAGCGAGCAGGAAAAGCTCCAATACATTAGAAAACAATTAGATCAGGCTAGTGTACCGCAAATTGAAAAAAAACGACAATTTAACAATGAATTAATTTGGATAAAGGAGGTGTTGCAGGATGAAGGACGAGATTAAGAATCGGGATGTTTTTCAAACGATGGAAATGTGGGCGCCTCGTGATTTAGCATATGACTGGGACAATGTAGGTCTGCAGGTAGGGTCCTTTTCAAAGCAAGTTAAAAAGGTGATGGTAACACTAGATGTATTAGAAACTGTCGTGGATGAAGCCGTTGAGAAGCAGGTAGACTTGATTATTGCACATCATCCGTTACTGTTCAAACCATCTAAGCAAATTAATATAGATGATGTCCAAGGTAGGATAATTCAAAAATTACTAAAATACAACATAACTGTATATGCAGCACATACAAATTTAGATGCTGCAAATGGCGGTGTTAACGATATGCTTTGTGACGCAATTGGATTAAATAATACAGATATATTAATCGAATCAAAGAAAGAAACTTTGTATAAACTAGTTGTATATGTTCCAATTACACATGTAAATAACGTTCGTAATGCTTTGGGAGAAAGCGGTGCTGGTCATATTGGAAATTACAGCAATTGTACTTTCCAAACAGAAGGTATTGGTACATTTACTCCTTTGGAAGGGACGAACCCTTTTATCGGTACGGAAGGAAATATGGAGCATGTTAATGAGGCTAGACTGGAGACAATTGTTTCAGAAGAAAATCTCTCAATTGTTTTGAATAATGTGAAGGAAGCCCATCCTTATGAGGAAGTTGCTTATGATATTTTCACTTTATCAAATGAGGGTGAAGGACTTGGTATGGGCAGAATTGGCAATCTTTCTAGTGAAATGACATTACATGAACTGATTAATCATGTAAAACAGACTTTAGGTGTTTCGACCGTCCGCGTTACTGGAGATTTGGATCAACATGTTATCAAGGTAGCTGTGCTTGGTGGAAGTGGAGAAGACTTTATCCATGCAGCAAAAGAAAAAGGGGCAGATGTCTATTTAACAGGTGATATGTCCTTCCATACCGCTCAAGATGCATGGCAAATGGGACTTTCTATAATTGACCCAGGACATCATGTTGAAAAAGTTATGAAACAAGCTACGAAGCGTTATCTTGAGAGCGTATATACAAACAATCAATTAGAAGTAATTATATCTAACTCAAATACTGAACCATTTCAATTCATTTAAAGACATCTAATTTGATTTCCTTAATGCATGTATAGGAAATGTGTTCTATAATGAATCATAGGGAAATTTGTTAGGGCTTGAAAAAGTGTGCTGTAAATGCACCAAAAGGAGTATTTATTATGGAAAAAAAAAATTTTGAAGAATTTGCGTTCCATCCCCTCATGACAGAAATTATCGGTAAGCTGCATTTTGAAAAACCGACCGATATTCAACAAGAGGTTATACCAGCTATCCTAAAGGGAAAAAGTGTAATTGGACAATCACATACAGGGTCAGGAAAAACGCATGCATATCTATTGCCTCTATTTAACCAAATTGATATAGAAAAAAGATCGGTACAATTCGTTATTACTGCGCCAACCCGTGAATTAGCCATGCAAATCCACGACGAAGTGAAAAAAATCATAAAATTTGCTGGAAAAGAGCAACAATGGATTTCAAAATTGTTGGTTGGTGGTACCGATAAGCAAAAAATGATGGAAAAGTTAAAATATCCTCCTCATATTGTAGTTGGCACGCCTGGAAGAATATTAGACCTGGTAAAAGAAGAAGCCATTTCTATTTACTCAGCGTCCTCATTTGTAATTGATGAGGCAGATTTGATGTTAGATCTTGGTTTTATTAATGATGTGGACCAATTGCTTGTTAGATCAAATAAGAATGTTCAATTACTTGTCTTTTCGGCGACAATTCCACAACGCTTGGAGCACTTTTTTAAGAAATATTTAGAAAACCCTATTCACGTAAAAATTGATGATCAATTATCACCTGAAACAATGGAGCATCATTTAATTGATACGAAACATCGTGATGAATCCACCATTATAGTTGATATTTCAAAAGTAATAAATCCTTACTTGGCTATTATTTTCACAAATGGCAAAGAAAAAGCTAATCAACTAGCAGAATCCTTGTTAGAAAAAGGATTGGATGTCGGCTTGATACATGGTGGATTGTCTCCACGTGAACGAAAAAGAGCATTAAAGGATATACAAAATTTGCGTTTTCAATACATTGTAGCAACTGATTTAGCCTCAAGAGGAATTGACATCAAAGGTGTAAGTCATGTGATAAATGCACAACTACCTAAAGAAGAAGATTTTTACGTCCACCGAGTAGGTAGAACTGCCCGTGCGGGTTTGGAAGGTACCGCTATAAGTCTATACAATGAAAGTGATATTAAAATCATTAGTAAACTAGAACAAAAAGGATTATCATTCACATTTTTTGATATAAGAAAAGGTGATTGGGTAGAGATGAAATCCTGGAATGAACGTAACTTACGCACGAAAACAGATGTTGATGTAGATAAAGAAGCATGGAAACGTGTTAAGAAAACCAAAAAGGTTAAGCCAGGGTATAAAAAGAAAATGAAATATCAGCAAGAGTCAATTAAAAAACGGCTGAGTAAAAATACAAAACATAAGAAGTAATAATAGAACAAGCGCTGTTAGGGGTGTTTTATATGGTTAAATTAGGATCACATGTTTCGATGAGTGGAAAGAAGATGCTATTAGGCTCGAGCGAAGAAGCAGTCTCATATGGTTCAAATGTATTTATGATATATACAGGAGCACCACAAAATACGAGAAGAAAACCAATTGAAGATTTGAATATAGAAGCAGGTACAGCACATATGAAAGAAAATGGCATTGAAGAAGTTGTTGTTCATGCCCCCTATATTATTAATATCGGCAACACCACAAAACCTGCAACGTTTGAACTTGGTGTGGACTTCTTGCGAAATGAAATTAATCGCACGGCAGCATTAGGAGCCAAACAAATTGTGCTACACCCGGGAGCACATGTTGGCGCAGGTGTTGATGCTGGTATTAATAAGATAATTGAAGGGTTAAATGAGGTATTAGTCAAAGATCAGCCTGTCCAGATTGCACTTGAAACTATGGCTGGTAAAGGAACGGAAATTGGTCGAACATTCGATGAACTTGCTAGAATTTTTGATGGCGTCCATCTAAATGAAAAACTCTCCGTTTGTTTGGATACTTGTCATATACATGATGCAGGGTATGATGTAGTAAACGATTTCGATGGTGTACTTAATCAATTTGACAAGATAATTGGTGTAGACCGTTTGAAAGTTATCCATGTCAATGACAGTAAAAATGAACGTGAAGCACACAAAGACCGCCACCAAAATATAGGTTTTGGACATATTGGTTTTGATGCACTTCATAAGGTTATCCATCATCCACAACTAAAACAGTTACCGAAAATATTAGAAACACCATATGTTGGAGAAGATAAGAAAAATAAGAAACCTCCATATAAATTCGAAATAAATATGGTCAAAAATGGAACATTCGATCCGGAATTAAAAGATAAAATTGTTCTACAATAAGCAAAAGGAAGAGCGCAATTTGCGCTCTTCCTTTTGTGTTTACGTGTTCTTTTTAAAGGGAACAAGGTTAGAAAAGGGATTGAATACCGTAAGACCTCACAATTTCCCCAAATAACTTTTGGGCTTTTTTTGTGGTGTTTAAGTCAGTGATTCGCGTTAGTTCTTTAAAAAAGATAATACGTTCTGATTCTTTAAACGGATCAAATGGATGACTTTTTACATAATCCGTAATTTGTTTTGCTTCTTTAGGTGTAAGCGAAAATCCATATTGCTTGCTATAGTTAAGTAATTCCTCAGGTGAAATATGCTTTAATTTATTAGCTATAATTTCTTTCATAATTATTTTTGACATGGTTCAGCTCCTTTAAAAGTAATGCTGATTTATTCTATGCAATTGCTTGCAAAGGGTTAACGGATATAGGAGGTATTTTAGTGCAAACAAACTACAAAACTGGAAAATTGCTGATGGTTTTTCTTGGAATAGGTATCATTTTCTTTTCGATAAATTTCATGCTTACCCAAGAGAAACAAAAATTGAAAGAAAAAAATGATGTATTGGCTGCTAAGAATCAATCATTGACACTAAAAAGCGAATATTTAGGAACTAATCCACTAATCAATGAAAAACACAGTTATATGACCTGGAAAGATCTTAATAATACAGCAGCTAAATTTGTGAAAGATAGTAATGGTGAATTTAAGGCATCTTGGTCATTTTATTTAGTAAAAGAAGCAAAAGCATTTGATATCAATCCACACATTATGTACGAATTACTAAAAGTGGAAACAGGCGGCACATTTAATCCAGATCTTGTAGGTCCAAAAACCATTTATGGACATGCGTATGGCATGGCTCAATTCATGAAGAATACTGCTCCATGGATTGCCGATATGGCAAATGTACCTTATAAAAAGACTATGTTATTTGATCCATATTATTCCATCCATTTATCCTATGTTTATTTAGACTTTTTACATGAACAATATGGAGATTGGAATAAAGTATTAACTGCATACAATCGTGGTATGGGAGGACTGGAAAATTACGTAGAGGAAAATGGACACGCAAAAAGCTCGTATGCTACCGAAATTTTAAGTAATGCAAATGCATATCCAGAAGTAACGATTGCAAAACAGCATTACCAATAACTTACACCAGTATTAAACGTTTAACTCCATAAACTAAGTCACACCTCATTTAAAGAAGGCGAGGAATAAATTTATGGATCAATATGATCAAAAAGGTCGCAAGAATCCAGCGCTTAATAATGAAGCAGAAGATCATGAAGTGAATACTGCTAATTTATATGGGAGCACTCCTGTTCCAACAGAAAAAGATAACAATCGCGATGAAGAAATGGCGCAGGAACTAACTGCAGATGATTTTGACAATCGTGCAGAACGGAAAACTGATTCGGAAAGTGGATCACAAGTAAATAGTGCAGTGGGTTGGATTGCACTAGTTTTATCAATTGCATCTTTCTTCTTCATGCCGATTATTCTTGGAGGGACAGGAATTATTGCAGGTTTTATTGCGAAAAGTAGAGACGCAGACACCCTTGGTAATACAGCTATCATAGCTGGTGCGGCCTCCATTATAATTACACTATTTGTAATTCCATATTTGTAATAAACAGGAGGTTGACTTTTGTCTTCCTCCTATTTTTTTTATCCCCTAACGGCAACTTGATTAAAAGTGCACTTGGGCTTTTTTTACACTGATAAAAAAATATTTATTTTTAGTGGATATAATTGCCATTAAAGCATGGCGATAAGCCAAGTTTTTTAATAGACTGGAAAGTAATAATACTCATACGCTTTTAGTTGATAAGGCTCTGCATTAGGATTAACTTTTTTAAAATCTGTAATAATTTGATCAACATCTAATGAGTTGATCGTGCTGTATTCTTCTACGATGGACAATACAGTTTGTCCTGGTAATACTTGAACGTGAACCATAGTATCGTCAAAATTATCCAATGTTTTGTTTTCTTTATCCATTGAAATGGAACCAGATGTGATATCATGGTAAATACTAGCAAAAAGCAAAATTATCGTCACGAAGATAAGGGATTTTTTAAAAAAATTCATATAAATTACTCCTTTTTATGAAACCTTGATTCGTGTATCCCGTATAATAAATAGTAGGAGGGGATGTAAATGGACATTTTTTCATCTCAATGGATGGGTTTAGTAATTACCGGTCTTGGAACCTTGTTCATACTGGGTGAAGTTTGGGTGAATATGCGAGGCATATTTGGATTATTAGGTATAGGATTTATAACCGTTTATTTTTCGGTATATTTGGAAACAGGATCGTTTATTATTATGCTTATTATTTATTTTGTCGGATTATTACTCATTATTCTCGATGGGAAACTGATAAATGATGGAACACTAGCAACACTTGGGCTAGGATGTATGCTTGCATCCGTAGCAATAAGTGCCCCGTCGCTTGAGGCTGGGCTCTATGCGGTTATCGGAGTATTGGTGGGTGGCTTTTCATCACTATTGTTTCTAAAAGTATTTAAACATCGGGATTTATGGACAAAAATTACATTAAAAGATCGATTGACAGAAGAAGCTGGGTATAATTCACTGGCTACAGAATACGTTGAGTTGTTACATCAAGAAGGAATTGCTTTAAATAACTTACGTCCTGTCGGTACGATCCGTATAAATAATAAAGATTATAGTGCCGTTTCAAACGGACAATGGATCGTAAAAGATACCCCTATTGAAGTAGTTCAAGTTGATGGGACAAAAATACTTGTTGAAAAGATTCCAGTATGAAACTCATGTATTTATGTACATGAGTTTTTTTGCGAAAAAAAATCAAATTTAGCCATGTTGAGTAAAAAAGCTTGAAGTATGGAAAGGTAACAAGTACATAAAGATTGTAAATTTAATGTTAAATTTACAGTAGTTACTTTACAAAACAAAGTAATTCATTTAATAATGGATAATGGATCGACAAAAATCAACAATTACGAGGGGATGGAAACCATTGGATATAGATATTCAAAAGCTGATATTTGAGTTTATTGGTGGGTTAGGTATTTTTCTTCTAGGTATTAAGTTTATGGGAGAAGGATTACAAAAAACAGCCGGTGATCGATTAAGAAATATATTAGATAAATTTACGAGTAATCCATTCCTTGGCGTATTAGCCGGAATAATCGTTACCATATTGATTCAGAGTAGCTCGGGTACCACTGTTTTAACTGTTGGTCTCGTAAATGCTGGATTCATGACACTTAGACAAGCTATCGGTGTCATAATGGGTGCAAACATTGGTACAACTGTTACAGCGTTTATTATTGGCGTTGATTTAGGCGAGTATGCACTTCCGATTATAGCAGTTGGTTGTTTCTTGATATTCTTCTTTAATAACCAAAAGGTAACGAGCATCGGACAAACTATTTTTGGCTTTGGTGCACTGTTTTTTGGACTTGATTTAATGAGTAGTGGTATGTCGCCACTTCGTTCTTTAGAAGCCTTTCAAGAACTAACAACAAGCATGAGTTCAAACCCAATTTTAGGTGTGGTAATTGGTACGTTATTTACGGTTATTGTGCAAAGTTCAAGCGCAACCATCGGAATTTTACAAGGATTATTTTCAGAAGGTGCTATTGATTTGAGAGCGGCAGTTCCGGTTCTGTTTGGTGATAACATCGGGACAACCATCACAGCTGTCTTAGCATCCCTTGGAGCAAGTGTTGCTGCAAAAAGAGCTGCGTACGTACATGTATTTTTCAACCTAATTGGAACAACCATTTTTCTTGTTTTTCTAGGGCTGTTCACGCAATACGTCATATTTTTACAAGGTCAATTTAATTTGAATCCTGAAATGACCTTGGCATTTGCCCATGGTAGCTTTAACTTAGCAAATACCATGATCCAATTTCCGTTTATAGGGGCATTAGCATGGCTTGTAACGAAGATTATCCCTGGTGAAGATGTTACCATTCAGTATAAGCCAAAACACTTAGACCCTATCTTTATTCAACAATCCTCGACACTTGCATTAGATCAAGCAAAAGCGGAAGTAATTAGAATGGGTGAGTATGCTTCACAAGGTCTTGAAGAAACAAATCAATATTTACTTACCCAACAACAAAAACATTCTGAAACGGCGATGCAAATTGAAGGAGCATTAAATAATCTGGATCGTAAAATCACCGATTATTTAGTAGAAATATCTGCTGGTTCACTATCAGAATTCGAAAGTGCAAAACATACAGCATTAATGGATTCGGTACGTGACATAGAGCGTATTGGCGATCATTTTGAAAATATTATTGAGCTTATCGATTATAAAATTTCGAATAAAGTATATTTAACAGAACAAGCACAAGAAGATCTAAATAATATGTTTGATTTAACGATTCTTACTGTTAAACAAGCAATCGGTTCATTAGATAAAATGGACAGAGAAGAAGCTTTGGCAGTTGTTCAAAAAGAAGATCAAATAGATAAGATGGAGCGGAATTATCGTAAGAAGCATATTATCCGTATGAATGAAGGCTTATGTAGCGGATCTGCAGGTATTGTATTTGTAGACATTATTAGTAATTTAGAGCGTATAGGAGACCATTCTGTTAATATCGCTGAAGAAGTTTTAGACAAATAAAGGATAAAAGAGATTAGCAAAATAGAGCTAATCTCTTTTTTTCACTAAAATAGAATTTTAAATTGAAATATAAGAGGGAAAGTGCTATAGTTAATAATGTTGTTTGAAGGGGTACTCGTCATACTCTTTTAAAAAAATATATGAAATATATTGACAGATTTTGCTGTACATGATAAATTATATTTCGTCGCTTGTTAATTCTTTACATAAAGAGCAACGCTTTTATACAAGGTAGGAATTGTGTCTAAGATAGATTGAATTACTAGTTTAGATTATTCCACAGTAGTTTGATCAAACGATCTGTGTGTGATCATGCGTCTTCATGACGAGCAAAGCTTTTGATGCGAGGAATGGTCTTCATGACGAGCAGGACCAAGTTAGATTATACTACTATTAGGATTCATTATTTTTGATTATTCCACAGTAGCTCAGTGGTAGAGCTATCGGCTGTTAACCGATCGGTCGTAGGTTCGAATCCTACCTGTGGAGCCATATGGCGGTGTAGCTCAGCTGGCGAGAGCGTACGGTTCATACCCGTGAGGTCGGGGGTTCGATCCCCTCCGCCGCTACCATATTTAAATAAACCTATGTCTTTTATGGCGATCGTGGCGAAGTGGTTAACGCACCGGATTGTGGTTCCGGCATGCGTGGGTTCGAGCCCCACCGGTCGCCCCATAAAATATTAGGACCCTTAGCTCAGCTGGTTAGAGCTATCGGCTCATAACCGATCGGTCGCAGGTTCGAGTCCTGCAGGGTCCACCATTTATAGTACGGAGGAATACCCAAGTCTGGCTGAAGGGATCGGTCTTGAAAACCGACAGGGGTGTCAAAGCCCGCGGGGGTTCGAATCCCTCTTCCTCCTCCATACATAATTTAAAAGGCTCAGTAGCTCAGTCGGTAGAGCAAAGGACTGAAAATCCTTGTGTCGGCGGTTCGATTCCGTCCTGAGCCATCTATTTTGAATCAGATTATTGAGGTTACCTCGACAATCTGATTTTTTTCTTTTTTTGATGCTGTAGGATGTTTGAAACGCTACCTTATGTGAAATAGTAATTAAGGATGCTTTGATAGTAATTGTAAAAATATGCATATAAGTTGCATGTCATTCAAAGCTCTGATAATCTTGCTTTAAAAGGTTGAATTTTCAATCCTTTTATTTCATAATTTTTGAAGGAGGACGTTTAGCAATGGCAAAATTTGAATTACCAGAATTACCTTATGCATACGATGCTTTAGAACCAACAATTGATAAAGAAACAATGAACATCCACCATACGAAGCATCATAATACTTATGTAACAAAATTAAATGGTGCTCTAGAAGGACACGAGGGTCTTCAAGAAAAATCTATTGAAGATTTAGTTGCGAGTCTTGACTCTGTACCAGAAAACATTCGTACTGCTGTCCGCAACAATGGTGGCGGTCATGCGAATCATAGCTTATTCTGGAAAGTTCTTTCACCAAACGGTGGTGGTGAACCTTCTGGCGAATTAGCTGATAAGATTAAGAATAAATTTGGTAGCTTCGATAAGTTTAAAGAAGAATTTGAAGATGCAGCTAAGACCCGTTTTGGATCTGGTTGGGCATGGCTAGTCGTTAATAATGGTGAACTTGAAGTTACAAGTACTCCAAATCAAGACAACCCATTAACTGATGGTAAGACTCCAGTTTTAGGACTAGATGTCTGGGAGCATGCGTATTACCTTAAATATCAGAATAAGCGTCCAGAATATGCTTCAGCATTTTGGAATGTAGTTAATTGGGATGAAGTCGCAAAAAACTATAATGAAGCTAAATAATAAAAGACTTACAGATGGAACGCAGGGTGTACACCCTGCGTTTTTTTACGCTTTTAAACTGTAAACTGTTTGCATATCTCTACACGAATTGTTCAAACTATAAAAGAACGCAGGAGGAGCAATTCAATGCAAACATACAAAGAAAAAATAATGAATAAAATTAAAGAAAATACCGATTTAACATTTTTGTTAGTAATAGGTGGCCTTTACTCTTTGGGGTTATTTTTATCCAATACGTTTGTAAATATTTATTTATGGAAACAATCTGGGGATTATGTCACCATCGCTCTATATAATTTAGGGATATTTGTTTTTCAGCCAATTACATTTGTAATTGCCGGGAAAATGGCAAAAAAGGTTGATCGAATTATCATATTGCGACTAGGGGTAATTTTCTTATCTCTATTTTTTTTGAGCGTATTGTTTATTGGTGATTCAGCTGCATCCTTCCATTTTTATCTAGGCGGTCTTTTAGGCATTGGTTTTGGATTCTATTGGCTTGCATTTAATGTGTTGACTTTCGAGATAACCGAACCAGATACTCGAGATGTATTTAACGGTTTCCTTGGTGTCCTTCAATCATTTGGTGGAATGATAGGTCCATTAATCGCTGGTATCATTATCGCGAAAATGGATGAGAATTTTGGTTATAAAACGATTTTCACCGTTTCATTCTTCATGTTTATTGGAGCTGTGATTTGTAGTTTTTTCCTGAGCAAAAGAAAAGCGGACGGAGCTTATCACTTTAAGCGAATTTTACATGAACGTAAACACAATAACAATTGGAAGAAGATATTATATGCACATGTTTTTCAAGGATTAAGAGAAGGTATATTTTTATTTGTCATTGCAATTTGGGTGTTTATTGCAACAGGTAGTGAACTTGCTCTTGGAATGTTTAATCTATTTTTATCAGGGCTTTCCTTTGTATTTTATTTACTGGCTACAAAATTCATCAAACCTGCTTTACGTAAGAAGTCAATTTTAGTTGGAGCATTAATCCTCTACCTCGCCGTTTATATCATCATCTTTAATGTTAGCTATCCAATTTTAATTGTTTATGCAGTTATCATAGGTATTGCATATCCCATTATAAACGTGCCTTACGCATCACTGACCTATGATGTAATAGGAAAGGCTTGGAGAGCACGGGATCTACGGATAGAATATATCGTTGTACGTGAGTTATATGTAAATGCAGGAAGAGTAGCATCCATTGGGTTTTTTCTTTTAGCAGTTACCCTTCTACCACCAGAAAGAATTATACCAATTTTACTAATTACATTCGGTGCTGGTCACTTGTTTATTTACTTTTTTATTAAAGATATATACTTAGTGACGAACGATGATGAGGAAGTTATGAAAAAAGAAGTTCTCCCTGATGAAAAAAATCGATGATAAGGACTAGAAAGTTGCTTGTTAAATGTTATAATTAATGTAATGAATTTAACATGTTTTTGTAAAAAAGGGAGAGACGTATGGTTAAAAAGAAAAAGAAAGCTCAACTTCCCTTTCGTTTAAATATATTATTTTTTGTTGTATTTTTATTGTTTTCCACATTAATCTTGCAACTTGGGGTAGTTCAAATATTAAATGGGGAAGATTTTCAGGAAGAAATTGATCGAACAATCAAAGATACAACAAAAATTCCAGTACCAAGGGGAAGAATTTTAGACCGAAATCATAATGTGGTTGTAGGAAATAAACCACTATATGCGATTACATATACACCTGCTAAAGGGACAACTCCGGAAGATCGATTGGACGTTGCGAAAAAGCTGGCACCTTTCATCGATATGGTTCCGGAGAAAGACGAACTTACTTTACGCAATAAGAAAGAATATTGGTACTTAAATCATGAGGACGAAGTTAGAAGTCGTTTAACTGACAAAGAAATTGAAAAAATGGATAATGGGGAAGAATATCAAACGATGCTCGACCGTATAACGGAAAAAGAAGTAAATAGTTATACCAAAGAACAAAAAGAGATAATAAATATTAAGATAGAACTGGATAAAGCTTATTCACTTACTCCCCATATTGTTAAAAATGAAGATGTGACACCAAAAGAATATGCGAGGGTTGCTGAACATTTAGATGAACTCCCGGGAATAAATGCTACAACAGACTGGGAACGGACACATCCATTTGATGAAACGTTAAGAAGTATCTTTGGCTCAATAACCACAAGGGACCAAGGTATTCCTAAAGAACGACAGGATTTTTACATGTCACGAGGCTATAGTAGAAATGATCGTGTAGGAAAAAGCGGGCTGGAACAAGAGTACGAAAGTGTTCTTAGAGGTAGAAAAGAACAAATTCAATACACAACAAACAAAAATGGATTGGTTGTTGATTCTGAGGTTGTTGTAGAAGGAGAACGCGGGAAAGATCTTGTTCTAACTATTGATATGGAGTTACAAAAAAAAGTTGATCAAATACTTCAAGATGAAATAAAAAAAGCACTTGCCGAAGATCCATATGGAAATCGTTTTATGCAAGATGCATATGCGGTAGTGATGGATCCACAAACCGGTGAACTACTAGCAGTATCCGGCCAAGGTTATGACCGAAAGAAGAATGAATTTAGTAACAAAGCCTATAATACGTTATATGCTGCTTACAGAGCTGGTTCAACCGTAAAAGGAGCTACGGTGTTAGCAGGTTATGAATCAGGTGTTATTGAGCCTGGCCAACGTTTCTTTGATGCACCAATAAAGATAAAAGGTACCAAAGAAAAAAGTTCTTATCAAAATGAAAGTTTAGGATGGGTTAATGATTATACTGCTCTACAAAAGTCATCCAATGTTTATATGTTTTATATTGCGATGCGCTTAGCTGGAGATTTCGATTATCAACGTAATGAAAAGTTACAAGTTGATTCAGTAGACGGCTCTTTCCAACAATTCAGGAATTATTTCAGCCAGTTTGGGTTAGGAGTTCCAACGGGAGTTGATTTCCCATTTGAATCAATAGGATATGAAGGCGTAAATACTAGCGGTCAGTTATTGGACTTTGCAATCGGGCAGTACGATACTTATACGACCATGCAATTAGCACAATATGTATCGACTATAGCAAATGATGGTTATCGTGTCCGCCCAAGATTTCTTGATTCCATTCGCAAGCCTACACCTTATGAGGATAAGTTAGGTCCTGTATATAAGAGTAAGAACACAGATGCACTTAATCGAATTACGATGGATCAAAGTCTAATCGAACGCGTCCAGGAAGGGTTTAGACGAGTATTTCAGGAGCCAGAAGGAACAGCTTACAGTTATTTTGCTGATAAAGCCTATACTTCTGCTGGTAAAACAGGTACCGCTGAAGCTGTTTATATCGAAAGGTACGATAATGGAGAGATAAAGAAAGTCCATGAAACGTCAAACTTAACACTTGTCGGATATGCACCATATGAACATCCAGAGGTGGCGTTCGCTATTGTTGTCCCTGACACGGGTGGTGAATATCATCTGAATGATTACATCGGTGAACGTATTTTAGATACGTATTTTAACCTGAAAGAAAAACGTAGTGAGGAAAACAAGTAAGTGTCTAATAAGGTAACCGAAACCGAATTATAATGATAAGTCCTAAATTGCTAGATTACTAGCAGTTTAGGACTCTTTTTAGTTTAAAATTTACATAACCTTTACTTTGTATTAATACTAGCTTAACAATACCCTTGTACAATATGAATTGTAGAGCAATAACAATCATTTGGGGGGCTTTAAGATGAAATCAAGAAAAATAGTATTAACTATGCTTATGTCTTTGCTAGTTATTTTTACTGCTGCATGTGGAAATGGAGATGGAAGTGGAAATGGAAATGCTAGTGCAGGCGGCGATGATTCGAAAAAAGTAATGGTGGATGGTTCATCTACAGTATTCCCGATTATGGAAGCAGTCGCCGAGGAATATTCTGCTGCTAATCCAAACGTGAAAGCAACGATTGGTGTTTCTGGGACTGGTGGAGGATTTGAAAAGTTTATTGCTGGTGAAACAGATATTTCAAATGCATCCAGGCCAATAAAAGAAGAAGAGATAAAAGCGCTTGAAGAAGCTGGAATTGAATATACAGAGTTTAAATTAGCCCTAGACGGTTTGTCAGTAGTTGTAAATAAACAAAATGACTGGATAGATCAACTAACTGTAGAAGAGATGAAAAAAATGTGGTCGGAAAGCAGTGATGTTAAAACATGGGCTGATGTTCGCGAAGGTTGGCCGGAAGAAGAAATTAAGTTCTTTAGTCCCGGTGCTGACTCAGGTACATTTGATTATTTCGATGAAGTAATTTTAGACGGAGAACAGATTCGTAAAGATGCTGCTCTTTCTGAAGATGATAATGTTTTAGTTCAAGGTGTCTCCGGAACAAAGCACGCCATTGGATACTTTGGATTTGCCTATTATCTTGAAAATAAGGATGATTTAAAAGTAGTTCCAATCGTTAACAAAGAAGGTAAGGCTGTAACGCCAAGCCAGGAAACCATTCAATCAGGCGAATATGAACCATTGTCTAGACCATTGTTTATTTATGTGAGGCATGAAGCAGTTAAGGATGAAACTGTCTATGACTTCACAAAGTATACACTAGAGCATGCTGGTGAAATGGCAGAGGCTGTTGGATATGTTGCTTTGCCAGACAGCGTTTACGAAAAACAGTTAAAAAAGTTGGCTGAAATAGCTGGTAAATAAATTCACATTAAAAAAATAGTTACAGTTGAGTGTGAGGATCGTTCATTATTGAACATTCCTCGCATTCATGCGTTTTTTATCGGGGAGGATCGTTCGTTATGTCAAAGTCTGTTCGGGATATGATTAAAGAAAACAAATCTAATCGTTCTCTACTTCAATTAACAGAGAAGGCGGCACCACTACTTTTTTTGGCATGTGCTGTTATTTCTGTTTTAACAACAGTAGGCATTGTTTTTACATTACTAGTAGAAACAATTACTTTTTTTAATAGAGTACCTTTCATGGAATTTATAACAGGTACAGAGTGGTATCCATTTGCTGATGAAAACTCATCCTATGGTGTGATGTCTTTAGTATCTGGAACGTTATTAATTACGTTATTAGCAATGGCGGTATCCATTCCAATTGGACTTGCGTCTGCCATTTATTTAAGTGAGTATGCTTCTATAAAAACTAGAAAAACAATTAAGCCAATATTAGAAGTTTTGGCAGGTGTGCCAACTATCGTTTATGGTTTCTTTGCATTAACATTTGTCACACCTTTATTAAAAAACTTTATACCTGAACTACCTATTTTCAATGCCTTAAGTCCAGGTATTGTCGTTGGAATTATGATTATTCCAATGATTGCTTCTCTATCAGAGGACGCAATGAGTTCAGTGCCAAACTCTATCCGTGAAGGTGCCCTTGCTATGGGATCTACTAGGCTAGAAGTAGCGCTCAAAGTAGTGCTTCCAGCAGCACTATCAGGCATTATAGCTTCATTTGTACTCGGAATTTCTCGTGCGATTGGAGAAACAATGATCGTAGCAGTTGCAGCTGGTTCTACACCAAAGCTCACATTAGACGTTACGGAATCCATTCAAACGATGACAGCATATATTGTTCAAGTTAGCCTTGGCGATGCAGGCTATGGATCAACCATTTACTATAGTATTTATGCGGTTGGTATGACGTTATTTGTTTTCACTCTATTAATGAATTTATTAGCACAGTACATTTCTCGTCGCTTTAGGGAGGAATATTAATATGAGTTTGATCAATAAAGAGGCTGTTAGAAATACAACGGGAAAACGATTGACAAAAAACCATATTCTAAAGTGGGTATTTTTTCTTGCCACCCTTTTTGGAATTGTAGTTTTAGCCACACTTTTATACCGTGTTTTCACACAAGGCGTTGGTTATTTAGACTGGGGATTTCTAACTAGTTTTGCCTCAAGATTCCCTGAAGAAGCTGGAATTAAGGCTGCTATTATAGGATCTCTCTGGTTAATGGCAGTTACAGCACCAGTATCACTCATTTTGGGTGTTGGTACAGCAATTTATTTAGAAGAATATGCAAAAAAGAATAAGTGGACTCGTTTTATACAGATAAATATTTCAAATTTAGCAGGAGTTCCTTCTATTGTATTTGGACTTCTCGGATTAACCATCTTTGTAAGATTGTTGGAGATGGGCCGAAGTATTATGGCAGGTGGTTTAACAATGAGTCTGTTAATCCTACCTATCATCGTAGTAGCAGCTCAAGAAGCAATTCGTTCGATTCCAAATGAACAGTATGAAGCATCATACGCGATGGGGGCTACAAAATGGCAAACAATCCGTCGAGTGGTTCTTCCAGCAGCAATTCCGGGCATTTTAACTGGAGGCATTTTGGCATTATCACGTGCAATTGGTGAGACTGCACCATTATTAATGATAGGTGCATTGACGTTTATTGCATATTTACCGGAAAGCGTATGGTCTGGGTTTACGGTCATGCCTATTCAGATATTTAATTGGACTAGCAGACCACAAGATGAATTTCAATATGCAGCTGCTGCAGGAATTATAGTATTGCTAATTATGTTAATTATAATGAATTCAATAGCAGTCTTTATTCGAAATAAGTTTTCTAAACGGTATTAAATGAGGAGGACTAAACATGAATAATGTAAAAGATGAAAAGCGTGTGCCTATTATTGGGATGATGAATTCAGATTTGGATCCGGCGAGTAAAATTATTTATTCCGTTCAAAATTTCAATTTGTGGTATGGTGAAAAACAAGCGTTAAAGGAATTACAGTTTGACATACCAGCAAATCAGGTAACGGCCATCATTGGCCCATCAGGTTGTGGTAAATCGACATTTATTAAAGCGTTAAACCGAATGGTGGAATTAGTTCCATCAGTAAATATGGCTGGAAGTATAATTTATAAGGATCAAAATATTTTTGACCCAAAATATAAAGTGGAAGAACTTAGAACGAACGTTGGAATGGTGTTTCAAAAGCCTAATCCATTTCCGAAATCAATTTATGAAAACGTAGCTTACGGACCGAAAATTCACGGGGTTAAAAAGAAAAAAATTCTTGATGAAATTGTAGAAAAAAGTTTAAAGGGTGCTGCCCTTTGGGATGAGGTAAAAGATCGATTGACTGAAAATGCATTTGGGTTATCCGGTGGGCAGCAACAACGCTTATGTATTGCTAGATGTTTGGCAATTGAACCAGAGGTTATTTTGATGGATGAGCCGACATCTGCACTGGATCCAATCTCTACTTTAAAAGTGGAAGAACTAGTACAAGAGTTAAAAAAGGAATACAGCATTGTTATTGTCACGCATAATATGCAACAGGCTGCGCGTATTTCTGATCGAACAGCATTCTTTCTAAATGGCGAAGTAGTTGAATATAGTGATACGGATAGATTATTTTCTAATCCGACTGATAAAAGAACAGAGGATTATATAACAGGTCGATTTGGATAATATATGGGGGGTGTAGCTGTTGACAAGAGAAAATTTTGAAGAACAGTTATTGGGATTGAAATCTGAATTAATGGAACTTGGAGATCTAGCCAAGCAGGCAATAGATCAATCAATAAATGCTCTTGAAAATCAGAATGTTGATTTGGCATTACACGTTATTGATGAGGACGCCAAAATCAATACATTAGAGGAAGAGATTAACGAGAATGCCACTTGGTTAATTGCAAAGGAGCAGCCTCTTGCTACAGATTTAAGAAAAATCATTGCTATCATGAAAGTTACCACAGACATCGAACGAATTGGAGATTTGGCTGTAAACATTGCTAAATCGGTTATTCGAATCGGTGAACGTGAATTTGTGGAACCCTTGAATAAAATACCTCATATGGCATCTATTACGCAAAAAATGATAGATAATATACTTCTTGCGTTTAATGAAGAGGATATTTATAAGGCAAGAGATGTTGCTGAAATGGATGATGAAGTTGATAAAATGTATGGTGGTTTAGTTGCTGAATTAATGGATCTTATGACTAAAAATCCTGAGTATATCGAACAAGTCATACAATTGTCCTTTATTTGCCGTTATTTAGAACGTGTGGCAGACCATACCACAAATATCTCAGAAGCAATAATTTATTTAGTAAAAGGAAAAAGATACGATCTAAATAGTTAAAGTTAATTAAGTCGTAAAAAAGTAGTAGTGTGGAATTTCCCGCACTACTACTTTTTTATGAGCAAAGAAAGTATAAAATTTTGATGATGATCTGTCTAGCTCCAGCGCCTAGACACTCGAGACATAAGCAGTTCGCTTCCGCGTGGGCAAAGCACCCACACTGAACCGCTCTGCTTTTGCTTGTCGTGTCTTTCAAGGCGCTTGCGCTTTTCTTATCTGTCAACTTTTCAACATTTGCTTTCTTAATTTGTAATGGTTTCTGCCACTTCGTTAAACGTCATGTCTGATGTCAATTCAAAGGTTCCAATTTGAACGTATTGACTATAATCATTTTCCTCTAAATACTGGTTAAACTTACTTGCGCTGTCAATAATGCTGTTTTCTTCTAATTTAGAGCTTATAGAAGAAGAAGATGCCAGGCCAGGTTCTATTTTTAAAGAGAAAGTTTTTACTTCTTTTTCCTGTGTATTTTCAGCTTCATTTGGCTGGTCTGTTTGCTCATCATTCTTATCTTTTTTTTCAGCTTCTGTTTTATCTCCTTCCTTATCTTTAGGATTGTTTTTTACAGAAAGAGAAATGTATTCCTTATCACTTAATACTTGCATCCCTTCTTCTTCAAGGGTTGCAATCATCTCTTGTTGAGAAATATTCGTCATTTTGTCTTGGGGCTTATCAACATAAAGAACGATAGCCAATAATAAGATACCAGCTGTGAATAGGCCTATTGAGAATGCTCGAACGGGTTGCCTCATAATTATCTCCTTACTAATAAATTAATAGTTTCGTAGTATTAACTGAACGTCGTATGTACTTAATTTAGTTAACTCCGTAATCTCTTGAATGGAATAGCCTTTTTCGTGTAACTGAATAATTTTCCGATCTGCTTCAGAGGATTGGTTATCATTCTGAAATAAATCATCTGTGAAATCGTTTGATAGCAATTCTTCTTCAAGAATTTTAATTTTCTTTTTCATTTGATACGTATCTTGCATAGTTGACATAGAATACTGTTCCAATTGATCTTCTAAATCCTTAAACTTATCATTCATTAAGAATGATATAATAAATAAGACTACAGCTACTATTAAAATTGTTGAAATTGCATAAATCATATTGTACCTCCATTTCATATACAATATTATTTATAACATAGAAATAGAAAAGATAAAACTGAAATATTTATTTTGTATGATTCTTGATTCATTCGTATATATCTGATATTATAATTAAGTCTGACACGAAATTATAGAATCTACAAAGCAGTTTTATAGTTTGGAGGGAAAATCATGCGAGTAAACATAACTTTGGCTTGTACTGAATCTGGTGAACGTAATTATATTACAACTAAAAATAAGCGTACTAATCCTGGACGTATAGAGCTTATGAAATATTGTCCACGTCTTAGAAAGCATACACTTCACCGTGAAACTAAATAATGATTAACGTAAAATAAAACTCTTATCGCGAATAGATAAGGGTTTTATTTATATTTTAGCCAATAGAAAAGGGGATTTATTTATATGGACAAATCTCAATTACGAAATAAGGCAATTACATACCTTAAATCTTTATCGGATGAAAAAAAACTATCAATTGAGGAAAAACTTACCAATCAATTAGTCCAATCAAATCTATGGAAAAAGTCATCGTCTATTGGGATTACCATATCACAAGGATTTGAGTGGAATACAAAAGAAATTATTGAAACAGCCTGGAAAGAACATAAACAGATATCCGTTCCGAAATGTGATCCAGCAAAAAAAGGACTTACCTTTTATCAATTGGAAACATATGAGCAATTAGAGGTTGTATATTATAATCTAAAAGAACCAAATCCAAAAAACGCACAAATTACAGAGAAAAATCAAATAGATTTATTAATTGTACCAGGTTTAGTTTTTGACCAAACTGGATACAGAATCGGGTTTGGTGGTGGCTATTATGATCGTTTCCTAAAAGGCTTTTTAAATTCAACGGTTTCTTTAGTAAGTAACAAACAACTAATACAGGAAATTCCTAGAGAAGCATTTGATCTTCCAGTCAATCATATCGTTACCGAAACTGGAATTTATCAGTAGGAGGTAGACAACTTGGATTCGAATCGCTATTCAAGGCAACTATTATTTAGTCCTATTCAACAAACTGGGCAAGAAAAGTTACAAAATAGTAGTGCACTCGTGGTTGGAGTTGGGGCACTAGGTACAGTTATATGTAACCATTTAGTTCGAGGTGGTATTGGTAAAATCCGGATAATTGATAGAGATTACGTAGAGCTGTCTAACTTACAACGACAAATGTTATTTGATGAAAAAGATGTAGAGGAAGCATTACCAAAAGCGATAGCAGCCAAAAAAAAGTTAGAAAAAATAAATGGGTTAACCGAGATAGAATCGATAGTTGGGAACGTAACTGCTGAGAATGTGGAGGAACTAATGAACGGTATGGACGTAGTTCTGGATGGAACGGACAATCTTTCTACCAGATTTATACTCAATGATTGTTGTTTTAAACATCGGATACCTTTTTCTTACGGTGGTGCTGTGAGTTCAAGGGGGATGAACGCATTTTTTTTTCCAGGAAAAACACCGTGTTTGCGTTGTTTATTTTCGGAAACATCGACTGGTGGACAAACATGTGATACCGTTGGCGTTATTGCTCCTATCGTAGACATGGTCTCCTCAATGCAAGTAACGGAAACAATAAAATATCTTACTGGTAACGAGAAGGCACTAAGAAATACACTTCGCACGTTTGATATATGGTTTAATCATCAGTATGATATGAAGATGTCAAAACCTAAAAAAAATTGTCCGACTTGTCAAAAAGAGGAATATCCTGCGCTTAAGAAGCGAGTGAAGGGTCTAGAAACTGTGCTTTGCGGAAGAAACAGTGTGCAAATCCACCAAAAAACATCATTAGACTTAAAAAAATGGCATGATCAACTAAAGAATGTAGCATCGGTTAAGGTAACACCGTTTTTGCTTAAGGCAGAATTCACCCAAGGTATGACGCTCGTTCTTTTTTCAGACGGTCGCGTTCTTGTTCAAGGAACAGAAGACATTGTCATTGCCAGGTCTTGGTATGACCGATATATTGGTTCATAATGCATAAATAAGTGGGCTCCTGAAAAAACTAAGAACACTATAAAACAGAAATAGGGTGTTCATATGAGAATTGTATTAGTAGTTGGAGTTGTGCTTTCAGCGATGTTAGCTGTCTACAAATGGCGCTATAAATTAGTAAATATGATTTTGGCAGTAAGCGTGTTACGAAAATTAGGAGTAATGATAACCATGAATATGCCAACTATCAAAAATAAAATCCTTTCAAACATATTTACAAAAACATCAAATGGATAAAAGCGCAAGCGCCCGAATAAAGGAAGGCCGACTAATATCGGCACGTCCTCGAAAAAGAAACTCGCTTTTCCTTCCTGCGATGCATTTCGGGGAAGCTTTCCTTGTCTTGTGCCAAACGTCGGCACAACCTGTCTCCTGCAGGCTGCCGTATGACTTGTGCTCATGCAAGGGATAGTTCGATGTTGCTCACGCTTTGTGGCGGTTTTAATCGAACATTCCTTCCGTATGAGATTAGATGAACTTGACTTATCGCAAGTGATAGCGAAGTCAAAGTGAATCTTATAGCTGTGATAAAGTGAAAAGGAAACACGAAGAGCGTAGGCGATTAAGGACGTTCAACTATTATTGAACTGTTCTCGCAAAGAGGATAATGAAGGGAACCAGGCAATGGGTGCTGGAGCTGGATAAGCTGAATATTATTCAAGGTAGTTGTCCCCATTGCAACTACCTTGTTTTATTGAAAAAGATATTTTTAACAAGAAAATAAGTGCGAGTTTTGATATGATGGTCATTAGGGAGGAAAATCAATGTACGTAAATGAACAACATATCATGTATAAATTAGCTCAACAGCTAATTGAAATAGAAAAATTTGAAATCGTAGATATGGATGAGCATAAGGAAGAGATTTGGTTAGAGAAAGATATAAACAAAACCTCTTATGTCATTCGACTTGTACATAAAGAGTTTTATTGGATGAATGATTTGAAAAAGGATATTGCCTTAGCTTTTCAACGGACAAAAGCAATAAGACGTATGTTGACTGGAAAACATATTGAAGTGAAAAATGTATATGTAGCAATGCAAGCCCCAGTGGGGGAGTGGGAAGCATTGAAGAAACCAATGCAGTTGAAAGAGCGTAAGCCGATTAAAATGAAAATTTATTACCTAGATGAGAAAGATATTTATGAAGAGACGGAACGATTAAATCATGATTTAAATTTTTCGTTAGAATTAACGACTAGCGACCAAACTGATCAGGATAAGATGGCTGAGTTAGAATATTTAAAAGATAAATTAGTCAATAAACTTACATCAAAAAGAAAAGAAATTAAAAACGTTTTCTCCCATGGAAAACCCTTTCTAACATATTTTTTACTGGCAATTAATATTATTCTATACGTCTTACTTGAATTTAATGGAGGGAGCACTTCCACTGAAACATTAATTAACTATGGAGCCAAGTATAATCCCGCCATAATAGATGGGGAATGGTGGAGAATTATCTCTTCAATGTTTCTACATATAGGGCTGTTACACATAATTATGAACATGCTAGCTTTATATTACTTAGGAGCAATAGTTGAGCGGATATATGGTTCCGTTCGATTTTTGATTATTTATATGTTGGCTGGGGTTGGAGGAGGACTTGCCAGTTTTGCATTTACTACAAATGTGTCAGCTGGAGCTTCTGGTGCCTTGTTTGGATTATTCGGGGCATTATTGTTTTTTGGAGTGATGAACAAAAAACTGTTCTTCCAAACGATGGGGAAAGGAATCTTTTTTTTAATCGGTTTTAATTTAATTTTTGGATTCTCAATCCCGCAAATCGATAATAGTGCACATATTGGCGGATTGGTTGCTGGATTTGTTGCCTCTGTAATTGTATGTTTACCAAGAAAGAAAAAAATTGCTTACCAACTTTTTGCGATTATTTGTTATCTAGTTATTGTAAGTGGTTTAGTTGCATTTGGTATACAACAGAACACGAATAGTGCAATGTTTCAGTTAACTAAAATAGAGGAATTATTAGCAGAAGATAAGTACGATAAAGTTGTAAAGATTGCTACAGAGGGGCTAAAGGATCCTGATGACCTAGCTGCTGCGTTATTGTTTCAACGGTCCTATGCAAATATAGAGTTGGGCAAAGCATCAGTAGCCATAAATGACCTTGAAAAAATTGTTGCAATGGATAGTGGAATGCCAGAAGCATTCTATAATTTAGCCATGTTGTATGGGAATCAAGGTGAAAACCAAAAGGCTGTGCAAGCTGTAGAAAAAGCATATAAATTAAAGCCAGATGATGATTCATACATCCAATTGTATGAACAAATTACGGGGAAAAGTGTTAACTAGCAAGAACGTCCTACAGCAGATAATGCTATAGGACGTTTTTTTTATGGATATTGTTGAATAAGTCTTTCTTTCTTACCATTAAGTTCGAATAATACTAGCAGATGTTTCTTATCTTTGGCAAATAATATAAGAGGAACATAACTAGACACTTGCTCTTTTTCATACGTAATGGGGACGATATAATTTTTATATAACCCCTCCCATAATTGTCCGATTATTTGATTGGTCTGTGATTGAGAAAATGAAGGTAATGAGTCTGTGTTATATCGATGTAATGCGGTAAGGGGAACGATCAGATAGTCTTCTTTATTTATTTGAAAGTGATTAACTAGATCGTTCCAATGATAAAGCAATGTTTGTGTTGTTTGGCCTGCCAGTCCTTTCTCCCATTTAACATCCTTGTTCGTTTCTGGTTTATGAAAAGAGTGAATATCAGAAGATTTATTTTCGATTACATACAATTCGTCATAACTCATTTGCTGTATGCTCTTAATGGATCCGTTTGGATAATGGAGTTCACCGTGATGATAAGAAATCGTTTGGAAATAACTTGTCCTTTGTGCGTTGATACTTTCCATTAAATTGATGGTGTTTTCATCTTCTTTCCATTTGCTTAACGCACCCAGAAGTTTCCCATTTGTAAAAAGTAGTGAAACGTCCTGACGTAAATACATGCTTTTGTCACTTATAGAGAGTGAATTCCATGTAACAGTATATTTCTTTTGACCAGCTTCGGTTTTTATTTTCAAACTAGTTTGTGCTTCTGAAAAGTCAGTCTCTTGATCTAGAGGAAAATAACTAATGCTTGGAATGGTGTTCAATTTAGCCTGGTATAAAAAAGCTATAAAAATACCCAGGATAAAAATAATGGTCAGTGCTAAATATTTTTTCATATCGTCATCCTTTGAAATAGGTTTGTCTTGTTAAAATTTATGAGTTGGTTTAAGTAAATATGCATAGGAAGGCTGCATAGGAACACAATAACTACATAAATTCTTATAAAAAAGCGGGGTGACGGAATTGGAAACTGAAAAACAACCTCTATTTCCTACATATCAGGAAAATGTAGATTATTTGCATAAGCAATTGGGAGTCGATGAAAGCTTTGACGTTATTCATTTAAATTTAGAATATGCGGGACGTAAAATGTCGCTATTTTTAATTGATGGGTTTGCCAAAGATAAGATTTTACACTATATCATGAAATTATTTGCAAAGCTTAAACCAGAGGATTTAGATCCAGATCCATTGAAAAAGCTACTTAAAACATACGTTCCATATATAGAGATTGGTCATAATAAAGATCTAAATAAAACGATAGATTTAGTTTTGGGTGGACCTACTGCACTAGTTGTGGAAGGAATAGACGAAATTATCATGATCGATGCCCGGACATATCCTGTAAGGGCACCAGCGGAACCTGATTTAGAACGTGTCGTGCGTGGATCACGCGATGGGTTTGTGGAAACAATCGTTTTTAATACGGCTTTGACACGTAGAAGAGTACGTGATAAATCTTTACGAATGGAGTATCTCCAAATCGGTAGAAGGTCAAAAACCGATATTGCTATATGTTACATTAGTGAAATAGCAGACACGGAACGAGTGAAAAAATTAAAAAAATCGCTTGAAATGATTGATACGGATGGATTACCTATGGCCGAAAAAACAGTTGAGGAATTTATAAGTGGCCGTCACTGGAACCCATACCCAACAGTTCGATACACAGAACGCCCCGATACTGCAGCAGCACACTTATTTGAAGGTCATATATTAATTATCATTGACGGTTCACCAAGTGTTATGATAACACCTGCAACTTACTGGCATCATTTACAGCACGCAGAAGAATATCGGCAAAAACCGTTAGTAGGAGCTTATTTACGAATGGTTCGTTTTATTGCAGTAATAGCATCAATATTTATTTTACCGCTGTATTACTTATTTTCAACAGACCAAGGTCTCTTGCCGGCAAACTTGGATTTTATCGGCCCTGCTGAAATGGGTACGATTCCAATATTTCTGCAGTTTTTAATTGCGGAAATAGGAATTGATATGCTTCGAATGGCTTCCATCCATGTCCCCTCATCGCTTGGGACAGCACTCGGACTTGTTGCAGCGGTTTTAATGGGGCAAGTTGCTGTTGAAGTGGGAGTATTCTCGAATGAAGTTGTATTATATCTGGCAGTAGCCGCTATTGGAACATATGCTACACCGAGTTATGAACTTAGTTTGGCTAATCGGTTAGTACGTATCTTTTTATTAGTAATGACAGCTGCTTTTGGAGTCAGTGGGTACGTGATTGGAATTACGGTTTGGCTTTTACATCTTGTCCGTACAAAATCATATGAGATTGCTTATCTCTGGCCTTTTTTACCGTTTTCTTATCGCGCATTTCGTGATATTTTCATCCGTGTTCCTATACCTTTAAAAAACCGAAGACCAACATTTTTGAACCCTCAAGATCCAGATAAGTAATCTGTCTGGACCTTGAGGTTTTTTTGTTTCATGGTATAATACAAAGGTTAAAGAAGCGATTAAATCAACCTAAATTATTTGGAGATAAATATGAAAACAGTTCATGATGTGAGACAATTATTGAAGAAATTCGGAACTTTCATTTACATAGGGGATCGATTAGCTGATCTGGAGTTGATGGAAGAGGAAGTAAAGGAATTATATAAGAATGCGTTCATAAGTGTACAAGAATATCAAATGGCAACTTTAATTCTTAAACAGGATGCAAGAAAAACACGTGATGAAAAGGGTGCTGATCAGTAATGGACATGGTATTAATCGGAATTGACATTGGTGGTACAACCATAAAAATTGGTTTTTTTACACAAGAGGGAATCATATTGGAAAAATACCAGATACCGACAAATAAAAGTGATAGTGGTAGTCAAATCATACCTGACCTAGTGCAATCAATAAATGAAAAAATAAGAGATTTAGCCCTGAACAAGGAAAATATTATGGGAATAGGGGTTGGTGCCCCAGGTTTTATAACAGGGGGGTCAGGGTTGGTTGAAGAGGCTGTAAATATCGGATGGAAAACAGTGAATCTGGGTAGTGAATTAAGTGAACAATCACAATTACCAGTCTTTGTAGGTAATGATGCGAATCTGGCTGCGCTCGGAGAAAACTGGAAGGGCTCAGGCAATGAAGCGAGAAATTTTGTAGCCATTACACTTGGTACAGGTGTAGGTGGTGGTATTATTGCAAATGGTCAGCTTCTAAGTGGGGTTAATGGTACTGCTGGAGAAATCGGACATATAACAGTAGATCCAACCGGGTATCCATGTAATTGCGGAAAGAATGGCTGTTTAGAAACAGTTGCATCTGCGACGGGTATTACCAAACAGGCTATGGAAGTCATTAATGTTAGGCCACAAGGTAACTTGTCTGAACACTTTCACAGGCAAGGTAATATTACTGCTAAGGATGTGTTTGAGCTTGCTGGAGCAGGGGATCAAGATAGTCAGCAGATCATTAGTCGAACAGGGGATGTTCTTGGTCTGGTCCTGTCTACCATTGCGACAATCGTAAACCCCTCAAAAATAGTGATTGGTGGAGGGGTTTCCAAAGCGGGAAAACCATTACTAGATGCCATTCAACATTCGTTTAATAGCTATGCTTTAAAACGGCTGACAAACGTGTGCAGCATTGAAACGGCACAGTTAGGAAATGACGCCGGGATTTATGGCGCAGCATATTTGGTGAAAGATAAGCTGGTTAATGAAAATTAAGCAATTTGGCACTAATAAAAGTGAGTTTAGTAAATATATATTAAGGTATTGTAAAATTAAATGAAACTTTTTTTACAAATTATTCGTCATATACTGTAGAGTGAAATAATATATATATGGTTTGTGAATCTTAGTATAGGGTATTTAAAAAGATAATAATTGAAAACTGAATGTGTTTTTTTGTGTAGGAGGGGATTCAAAATGAATTTTAAACGAACCAAAATTCCATTGTATATAATCGCGACATTATTATTTGGATTGAAGACATATATTGTCTATCGATTTTTCTTTAGTATCGAATTAGACAATTCCATGCAAGAGCTAATCTTATTAATTAATCCATTTGTATCTGCATTTTTAGTTTTTGCGGTTAGTGTCTGGTTTACAAAAGAAAAACGCCAAATGAAATTCGTTCGTTATACAGCGTTAATTGGTACAATCATTATTTATATTAATGTGGTCTTTTATCGATCGTTTACAGATTTCATTACAATTCCACAATTATTCCAAGCTAGTAATTTGGGGGATTTAGGCGGCAGTATTTTAACGCTAATAAAACCCTATGACTTATTATTACTAGTAGATGTAGCAATCATCTGGTATCTGAGTAAGAAGCAACCAGAAGTAATGAAGGTAAGCTATCCTAGAAGTGGGAAAGTTTTTGCGTTAGCTATGTCATTAATGTTATTGGCGGGAAACTTTTTTCTTGCGGAAATGGAGCGTCCGCAATTATTTACACGAGCATTTGACCGTGAATATTTAGTTAAAAATATTGGCTTGTTTAACTATCATATTTATGATTTAGCCGTTCACTCAAAAGTGAAAACACAGAGAGTCTTTGCTGATGGAAATGAACTACCTGAAATAAAGGACTATATTAAAACAGAAATTAAAAGCAACGAGAAATCAAAAATGTTTGGTGTTGCAGAGGATAGGAATGTAATTTTTATTTCCGCAGAATCCGTACAAAACTTTGTTATTAACAATAAGGTTAATGGGGAAGAAATTACACCTTTTTTAAACAGTTTAGTTGAAGATGAAGATACCTATTATTTCGATAACTTTTATCATCAAACACAACAAGGAAAAACATCTGATTCGGAGTTTTTAATGGAAAACTCTTTGTATCCATTACCACGTGGTGCAGTGTTCTTTACCCATGGACAAAATGAATACCATGCGTTACCTGAATTGTTTAATGAAGAAGATTATTATACTTCTGTGTTTCATTCAAATAATAAAAGCTTTTGGAATCGTGACCAAATGTACGATAGCCTAGGGTATGACCATTTTTATGGGCAAGAAGCATATGAGGTAACAAAAGAAAATTCTATTGGTTGGGGACTTAAGGATAAACCGTTCTTTGAGCAATCTATTAAGTATTTACAAACAATCGAACAGCCATTTTACACAAAGTTTATTACACTGACAAATCACTTTCCGTTTCATCTAAGTGAAGAAGAAAGGACCATTGAACCGTTTAATTCAAATTCGAATACACTAAATAATTATTTTCCAACCGTTCGTTATACGGATGAAGCTATCGAACAATTTTTCCAACAACTTAAAGATGCAGGGTTGTATGAAAATTCCATTATTGTCATCATGGGTGACCATTATGGAATTAGTGAAAATCACAACAGAGCCATGAGCCAGTATTTAGATAAAGAAAAAATAACACCTTATGATCATGTTCAGTTACAACGCGTGCCGTTCTTTGTTCATATTCCTGGGAATGGAGATGGAAAGGTAATGTCGCAGGTAGCAGGACAAATAGATATTAAGCCTACACTCTTGAGCTTATTAGGTGTAGAAGCGAAAAATGATATTCAATTCGGGAATCGATTGTTCATTGACGATAGAAAAGGATATATTGCTTTTAGAAATGGAGATTATATTAGCGATGAGTACGTTTCTACAAGTGGAATTTGTTATAATCGAGAAACTGGGGAGCCAATCTATCAAGATGAAGAAGAGTTGACTCCTACTGAGAAAAAGAATCCTTGTACGGATATTCAGGATAAGGTAGAAAAGGAACTTGGATATTCAGATGATATTATCTACGGGGATCTTTTCCGCTTTATCAATTTTGATAAGAACAATAAATAAAAAAAGAATAGTGCAGCTTTTACGTTAAAATAAAACAAAAACAGCTGATTCAATTTTGATAGTTGAATCAGCTGTTTTTATATATTTAAAAAAGCTAACTTTATGAAGTTAGCTTTACCAATTAGGCAGTTATTTCATGAATAATTGTCATGATGGAGAAAAAACCAAAGGCCAAAACAGATACCGCTGAGAATCCTAGAGCAAATAAGTTTTTAGCTTTCATTTGTTTTACAGTGGAAACAACACTTAGTATTGCAACAATAAATAATAAGATCCCTAAAATCATGTTATTTTATCCTCCTTGCTTGCATCTTATAATTGCTATTGTAATTGCGTTTGTATTATTATGTAACTAATCGTTAACTCTTATTTATTTTATAGTAAATTAATGTATTTGTCGAGGATTATCGGGCTTATTTTAGGAACATTACAAAACAAAGAGGGAAAGGGTAGTTTAAATGAAAATTAAAAAAATGTCACTTGGTCCACTCGGTACCAATTGTTATCTTATTTACAATGATAGAGATGCGCTAGTAATTGATCCAGGTGGTGACGCAGATTTAATAATTGACTTTTTCAAGGAAAAATCCTGTACACCTAAAGCAATTTTGTTAACGCATGCACATTTTGATCATATAGGTGCAGTCGATCAAGTGAGAAATACATATAATATTGATGTTTATTTACACAGAAATGAAAAGGATTGGTTAAGCGATTCAAAATTAAATGGTTCTATTTTATTTACACCGGAACCAATTTCGATTAAAAGTGCCGAACACGATTTGGTGGAAGGTGGCATGCAAATTGAGTCATTTACGTTCGATGTTTTACATGCGCCCGGACATTCTCCAGGTAGTGTTTGTCTGATCTTTAAAGAGTCTGGAATCATTATCGGTGGCGATGTACTGTTCAATCAAGGAGTTGGCCGCACGGATTTGCCGGGAGGGAATATGGAACAATTAAAGGAAAGTATTCGGACGAAATTGTATACATTAGACAATGGCCTGATTGTTTACCCAGGACATGGATCCGAAACAACGATAGGTAGGGAAAAACTGCATAATCCATTTATAACTGGCTAACGATTAAAAAACCCTGCATCAAAAATATGTAAGCAGGGTTTTTTTCTTAGTGCCCAAATCCAGGTACTAATATGAAATTTGAATACCATGTAAAACCAACCATAAATACAGTACAATAAGCTCCGAATAAGTACATATACATGCGCTCAGATAATTTTAAGTAACTTACTGTAAGGAAAAATACCGTTTGCACTAGGAATAATAATGCGGTGTTATTCATATCTCCAATAACAAACATTACTGTAAAAATCCCTGTCCAAAAGGCAAGCACACGAAACATCCGATCCATGCCTTCCCCTCCTTTAGATAACCTTATCATAGTTATTATAAACGACAATTTAGATATTGTAAATAAATCTTATAAAAATAAAAGTTATACTCTGTTCATTAATAGTTTGACCTGAATTAGTGTCATTATTCATTTTAGTTTGCATTGTCAATTGACATATGGTTAGCAACAGCAAAAACCTTCTTATCAGAAGTATAGATGTAAAATGCTAGTTCATAAACATCTTCATTACGTGTATAAGAAATTTTTACATTACCATCAGGAAATGAGTATTGGACGGTTCCATTTGTTTGATTAAGTGAAGAAATTTCATTTTTAAATTTTGAGCGCCCCGCTTGAAACAGTGTATCTATTTTCAATTGTGTAATTTCATTCTTTGTGATGTTTAATTCGTTGTGATAAATAGAAACATTTGTGCTGACAAATAGAAACAGAAGTGCCGCTATTAATAGTACTAAGGGAAGAATAAATCCTTTTTCATTATTTATAAAAGGTGTACTTTTTCTCATAAACTATCCCATCCAATGTAGTAATGCTAGTTTTTATACCATAGGATATTTCTTCAAAAGAAAGGCTTTTGATATCTCTAATAACGACTTCATGCCCAGTACCATCTACTTGACGTCTAATGATATCCTGATATTTTTCGTAGGTTACCGTTGTACCATTAGATGTGTTTAGTGATATGGCCTGATTACTGATTGTATAATCTGTTGAACGGATTAAATCATCACGCATGAAATGGAAAAGTTGATAAAAGGATAAATCTGTATAATTCGTGTTATAAGTTAGTGACTTTGTTATATATTCAAGAAATGGAACAGTAATGAAAAGAATGGCTATAGCCAGTAACATTGATAATAAGGTGAATCCTTTCTGGTTAACTAACATACCCGAACAGGCAGGATTTTTCTTTCTCACTTTTAACATTAGTCCATTCTACACATCCTTGCATTAAATCATTTATAATTGTGAAATGAAAATTAAGTTGCCTATTTTTAAATTGTTTTATATAGTCTTTTGGTAAATCAGTATTATTCCACATCGTTTGTTGTAATTCGTCATAAAGGGTGGTAACAATCGCTATTCGATCAGATAGCTTTTGTTGCTCTTTTTTAAGTTGTATGGAAATCGGAAGGACAGTAATAATCAACATGGTAACAATCCCAAAGGCAACTAATACTTCAATTAATGAAAATCCATTAGAGTTTTTCAATATAACACCTGCCTTTACCTAATGGGAAAACGATTTTATAAGATGATTTGTTTGTTGTTAAATGTAAATTACCAGGTTGTCTAATTGTTCCATTACCGTTAAAGGAAATTACCCCATCTTCTTGGTATGTGCGCAGATCAAACTTCCATTTGGCGGGTATACTACGACGAATTAAAATCTCATCTCCATGCCCATTCGTAATAATATAGTTGTCTGTGTTAATTCTCATCCCTATATAGTCTGTTGACAGGTATGAAATACTTTGCATATACAAAATATCGTGTTCAAATGTGGTTAAAAATTGTTGTTCCTTTTGGTTCTCTAAAATGGAAACCTTTATGGGCGCACTAAGTAAAAGTAACAGTGAGAGAACACCCATAACAAAGATCACCTCGATTAGTGTAAAACCGCTTTTATTTCGCATGATATACATCACTCTAATTTAATGGTTCTGTTACAGTTCCATCAGTTGGACTATAGGTTAATGCTTTACCGCTTTTACATGTCTTTTGTTCAGTTGTTATATAGTTGTCTGCTTGTAAAGTTTCCAATGAATCAGGATAGGATCCTTTGTCCAGGTAAAACGCTTCTACCTGTGTTTGAACAACCGCTACTAATGCTCCACAGCCTTTTGCATAAACATCCTTACTTTTGTCGCTTAAGTTAGGTACAATTAATATAATCAAAACGGATATGATCATAAGCACAATTAACATTTCAATCAGTGTAAAACCTTTTTGATTTTTAAACATGATAAAACCTCCATTAAATTGTTTGGATAAGCTGAAACATTGGCCACATTAATGTGGTATAAATTAATACAATAAAACCAGCTAATAAAACAAAAAATACTGGTTGTATATAGGTAATGGCTTTCGTGACTTTGTGATTAAGCTCCTCTGTTATAATCCCAGCGTAAACCTTTAAGTCTTTTTCTAGTGCATGAGTATCAGCATTTTTTTGAAAAATATGTGCGATTTGTTTTTCTAATAAAGAGGTTTGGGATAGTAAATAGCTTATGTGGTGACCTCGGTTTAGCTCGTTTGTCATTAAATTGGAATAATAGGAAAGAATAGGGAGCTGTTTTTGATTAGACATGATGGCTAAAATGTCTTTAATCGATATACCGGTTTTTAATAAGGAACTAAAATGTGTCGCGAACAAGAAAGAGGTTTGTATCCTTTTATAATTTCGATAAATTGGTAAGTGTTGATATATCTTAATCTGGTTTTCAATGCTAATTTTGTGTCGGATAAACTTCCATACTAAAAGTGAAATAAATAGGCTGAGAACGCTTATCCAAATGAGTGTTCCAAACATATCAATTACCAAAAGTGATACTGATATGGTAGAAGATGTTTCATTATGAGTGGAAAACAGGTTGGAAAATGAAGGTAGAATAGAACTTTTAATGAAATAAAGCAGTACAGAAAAAATAATAAGAAGAACCAGAGGATACCGAATGGTTTGTTGGAATTTAGCAGTGAATTGAATTCTTTGCTGGAACATTTCCATACACTTTTCTATACTTGCTTGGATATCACCATTCACTCGAACAAAATATAGATAGGTAGTAATTGTTTGATTAAAGGATGCCTGTGCAAATGCTTCGTCTAGTGTTTTTCCATTTTTAAGTGCTTGAACAATGATGGTTGTGGGCTCAATCATTTGCTTGTCCCATTTCATAACATCTAAAGCTTCAAGTAAACTATAGCCATTTTTTAATAACCGTAAAAGGCGGGACAGGTATAACAATTGGGTTTCTTTCTTTAGCTTGATATGTTTAGATGGAATTAAAAAAATCTTCTGAGATAAATCCATACATATATGCCTTCCTCCTTAAATTTTCAAAGGATTGGAACGTGGATATTTTGTTCACGTTTTGTCCTTGTATAACCCGATCGAGTATGTTGCTGTCTAATAATTCCAGAATTGCTGCCCGCCTGGAAATGGATTGATTCACTTGAATAGGCAATAACTGTAAAGCCGCAACTGCAATAAGGGATTGTTGTAAATCAGTTACTTTCAATCCCATTTCAAGTAATCGGTGGATGGTTCCTTCCGCATTTTTTGCGTGCAGGGTGCTCAATACTAAATGGCCAGTAAGTGATGCATCAAACGCAAATTTGGCAGTTTCCTTGTCCCGAATTTCTCCAACCATTATAATGTCTGGATCATGTCTTAAGGCAGCCTTTAATCCAGCCTGATAAGTAATGCCAGCTTTTTCGTTTACCTGCACTTGTAAAATATTCGAAATTTCTTTCTCTACTGGATCTTCTAATGTGATGGTTTGATAAGACTCTCCTGCAAGGATTGTTTGGAGTAGTGCGTATAATGTGGTGGTTTTTCCACTTCCGGTTGGACCTGTGAGTAGAATGATTCCTGAACGGTTTTTAATCCATTCTCTTAACATTTTAAGTTGGTAAGGAAAAAGGAAAAGTTGTTCTAAGGTTAGAATTTCATCTTGTGGTAAAATTCTAATTGCGAGGCTTTCCATATGGTTAACTGGAAGAGTGGATAACCGAAGTGCATAATGCTGCGATTGAACACTATACGTAATAATTCCATTTTGCGGTTTGCGTATTTCACCAATATCCATTCCAGATGTAAACTTATAGTAAGTGAGTAATAACTGATAGTGCGTTACATGTATTGTTCGATGGAAAACTCGTTTACCATGAATTCGGAAGTAAATATCGGTATGATTTGGATATGGATAGAAATGAATGTCTGATGCAAGTGCTTGAAAAGAAGATAGTAGCAGTTTTTCAGAGAGGTTAGCTGCGGAGTTCAATGACGTATCACCTCCTTATTTTTTTGCAACAAAGTATACTATTCGACAACATTTGGCAAACTCCTTCTTTTTTTTTAAAAAATTTTAAAGGAATGATAAAAATGAAAAATATATATTTAATTGGCTTTATGGGAAGTGGCAAAAGCTCTGTAGGAAAGAGTTTAAGTATCCTTTTGAATTACAATTATGTAGATACTGATACTGTAGTTGAAGAAAAACATCATAAAACAATCGTTGATATTTTTTCACGGGAAGGAGAAAGTAAATTTCGTATATACGAGACAGAAGTATTACGTGAAGCACCTGCTGAAAATTGTGTTGTTTCAACGGGAGGCGGTATTGTAGAGAATCAAATGAATGTAGAACAAATGAAGAATACTGGTATTATCGTGTATTTAGAAACTTCTTTCTCTGAAATAGATGAGCGCTTAAAAATGGATCTATCGCGACCATTATGGACTCAAAACAAGCAGAAAAAGAAAGAACTATTTGAAAAACGTGTAGACTTGTATCGAATATGTGCAAATGTGACTGTGATAACAGATGATAAATCATATCATGATGTTGCTGCTGAGGTTGTAAGTTACCTAGTAAAGGAATAAAACTCATAAAATACGCCATACTATATGTAAGAGAGGTTGTTCAAAAAGTCACCAAATGATAAATGGCGAATTTCTTTGTTACTGAGTTTTTCTGGTCCTCACGTATTAAAAGCATAGAGGAACTTCTACTAATACCGTCCACGTCCTGTGGACAATGTAGAAGTGAGCACATCGTGCACAAGTCCGGCTCTCAAAATCTTCGCGCCTTGAACTTCTTGTTTCTAATTTGCCGACTTTTTGAACATATACTAAGAGGTGATTGTAATGAGTGGAAATGATTATATTAAGTATCTTACAGGTCGAATCATTACCTATTTAGATTTATCAACTGATGAGAAAAAAGAGCGGCGGAAAAAGCATCAAACATCCCAGCATGCTTTATCAAATCGGTGGTTAGGGATGGTACCTTTTGCAATGAAAATGTTTTGGAAGAAAGCGAATTAGTAAGCTGTTTTTATAGACAGCCTACTAATTCTTTTTTTGTACTTTGAGAAGGTAAAGTAATAAATCTAGGCACTCGGCTTAGTTCTTGTAGGTAAGCCAAAGCTTTCCTGTTCTAATGGAAATCCTCGGTTAAATAGAAAATACCTCCATTTATTACCTTATAGTTAACTTTTGGTGTATAGCGTTCCTTCATATCATCAATCTCTCTTTGCATGTGCTCATTATTTGCCTCATCGTCTGCACTATTTGTATAGAAGTGCTCAATTAAAGCTGTTTCATCTTCAAGGGTTTGTAATGATTCATCTGCCCATTGGTGTGTCTGATTGTTAATATAATCATCCAGCACATTTTCTATTCGATGAAAACCACTTTCCATTTTAATGATTGGTGCAATGGTATAGCAATAGTCGTCAATAGCAGGTTTAAGCGTTATGTTTTGTAACAAGTGCATCATGTCTTTATACATCAATCCCTTGATTAAATGTAGACCAAGCGATACAATTTCGTCCTTATTTTGTTTCCCTTGATAGCTAATTTTAATATTAACAACCAGCCACGGGTATAATGCAGTCTTTTTGGTTGTTGATTGATCAGACTGAAAAAGCCTTGTATAGCGTTCATGATCTACAAGGTTTTTTAGAATTTGTTGTAAACGTGGACTTCCAAAATGAATCCAGTCTCCTTTTCCATCACGCTTATCGGGATTTGTAATTAGGGTAAGGGTCGTTGTTTCTCCTTCTCTTCCCATATTTTTTATATAATGCCAATAAAAAGGTCTATTCATCAATGCTTTATCAATTTCTTCTGTTAGCTTAACTTCTAATACACCATCTTGGTTTTTTTGTATATGACAATGATGTGCGGTGAAATAGTCATGTAAGAACGTGTTTAAGTTCTCAATTGCCATATTGCTGTTCCTCGCTTTCTGTGTGGTCTGATGTACTTTCTATAATGGAAGAAAGATTATTTAGTTTGATTCTGGTTTCACCCTCAGAGGATGATTCAGCAAAGATTGTTTGTATTTCCTTTTCCATGTCCTTGATGTTTAATTCAGCAAGAATAGCGTCTAAATTTCCAATGACACGTTCGAATAAGTTAATTTTTTCATATAACAAACTCATAATATGTTCTTCTACGGTTTCTTTTATTGCTAAATTGTAAATAAATACATCACTTTCCTGACCATATCGATGAATTCGTCCGATACGTTGTTCTAAGCGCATTGGATTCCAAGGCAGGTCATAATTAATTAAGTTGTGACAAAATTGAAGGTTAATTCCTTCCCCACCAGCTTCAGTTGCAATTAATACTTGGGCATGGTTTTGAAATAATTGTTTCATCCAGTCTTTTTTCCCTCGTTTAAAGCCACCTCTAAATGGAACAGATGTTATACCATGTTGTTGTAGTGTCCATTGCAAAAATAATTGAGTAGAACGATATTCCGTAAAAATAATAATTTTTTCGTCCCCAATTTTTTTTACAAGCTCAACTAATTTTTGTGCCTTGCTATGATTTGGTAATTGTTCGATTTTAGAAAGAATCGGTTCAAATGCTGTTATTTCAGGCGATTTTTCTTGCATTTTTTTCATTGATAAATAACAAGCTTCTCTCGAGGAGCACAATTCTCTTTGTAATGTTATTTTCGTGAATCCTGGTAATTGTGCGGATAAATTATTTAATTCATCATATGCCACGCGCTCTTCATCTGAAAAAGGAATCCAAATGGTATCGATATGACGTTTGACCGTATTTAACTCTGTGTTTGTTCGGGTATTTCTTACCATTACTTGTTGGATTAGCTGTTTTAAATACTTATCTTCTTTAATTTTTTTTCGATCTGTACCGTATCGTTCTAAAAACTCTTCATAATTTCCCAAGTAACCTGGTTTCAAAATAGAAACCAGATTAAAAATATCGGACAGTTTATTTTGCACAGGTGTTGCGGTCAACAAAAGACAATACTTTTTCTTTAGAGACCTGACAAATTCATAGTTTTGTGTTTTATGGTTTTTTAATTTATGTGCCTCATCTATAAGAATAAAGTCAAAATTCAATTCGGAAATTTGATCACGATGCTGATCTCTTTTTGCGGTATCAATAGAAGATACGATAACGTCACATTGATCCCAAGCATAATTTTTTCGAAAAGAAACAGCTGGGATATAAAATTTATCTTGTAATTCCTGGACCCATTGATTTACTAATGATGCTGGAACTAGAATGAGTACCTTTTGAATTAGGCCTCGTACCATATATTCTTTTAAAATTAACCCAGCTTCTATCGTTTTTCCTAACCCGACCTCATCAGCCAATATTGCCCTTCCGTTCATTTGTTCAATGACCTGTTTTGCGCAATCAAGTTGGTGGGGGAGAAACTTCACATGAGGTACATACTTAAGTGAACGCAATTCGTTGAATGTTGGTGTCATTGTTGTTAGTTCAGCCTGATAAGACATTTGAAATAGTTCCCAAGTGGAAAAGGGACCATTTTGTTCAAATGTGTTACTTAAGTCATTTATAAACGCATTATCTTTTTCTATATGTATAGAATTCATGAATAATCTTCCTTTATCAAGAGTTGTATTTTTTATTTGAAACTTATGAAAAGTTTTGTATTTAATCCAAGCAATTGTATGCTATAATGAAAAAAATAAATAGATTTTTCGCGACTAATGGTACATAGTATAACCAATTAATACTTTTTTCATAAAGCGAATGAATACAAGGGGAGAGTTTACTGATAGCGTTTATCTATTAGTAACGCCGAAGGAGCAAGCAAACGTGAATCTCTCAGGCAAAAAGAACTCTTGTAGGACGCAACTCTGGAGAGCGTTTACTTATAGGATGTTCAAAAAGTCACCAAATGATAAACCTCGAATTTCTTCGTTGACTTGTCTTTCCGGTCCTCATGTAGGAAGAACACAGAGGAACTTAGTCTACCTTGTTTCTAACTTGGCAACTTTTTGAACACGTACTTAAAGTGAACCACCAACGAAGCAAGCATTTTCACTGAATAATAAATTCAGTTAGATGTGCAACTTTCTGGTTTAAGGACAGAGATTTCCTGGTATCAGTGAAATCTCTATTTTTTTATGGAAAAAAAAGGGAGTGAATCAAATGAGTGAGTTAAAACAAACGCCAATATTTCCTGAATATAAGGAATCTGGGGCAAAAACAGTTGACTTTGGTGGATGGGATTTACCAGTTCAGTTTTCTGGAATTAAGCATGAACATGAGGTAACACGTACAAAGGCTGGTTTATTTGATGTGTCACACATGGGAGAAATTATCGTCCAGGGAGAACATAGTTTAGATTTTTTGCAGCGAGTATTAACAAATGATGTATCAAAACTAACTCCGAAACGGGCTCAATATACCATTATGTGTTACCAAAATGGTGGAACAGTAGATGATTTAATTGTTTATATGTTAGAAGAAGACAATTATTTATTAGTTGTAAATGCAGCCAACACGGAAAAAGATTTTGCTTGGTTAAAAGAACAAAATAGGGAAAATGTAACGATTGATAATGTATCTAAAGATTATGTACAGCTTGCATTACAAGGGCCAAAAGCAGAAGCGATCTTGCAATCTGTCACAAAAACAAATCTAAGTGATATCAAGTTTTTCCGTTTTGAAAATCCGGTTTATTTTACAAACATTGATGCTGGTGCAATTGTTTCTAGAACAGGATATACGGGAGAAGATGGGTTTGAAATATACATCGATGCAGCAAGTGGCGTGAATTTATGGAAATTGCTTTTAGAAACTGGTAAAGAAGAGGGTCTTGAAGCTATTGGACTTGGCGCACGTGATACATTACGATTTGAAGCGAAATTGGCTTTATACGGACAAGAGCTATCAAAAGATATTACACCTATTGAAGCTGGTCTAGGTTTTGCTGTTAAGGTGAAAAAAGAAGCTGACTTTATTGGGAAAAGCGTCTTAAAAGAACAAGTGGAAAATGGGGCGGAAAGAAAGCTTGTCGGCATTGAAATGATTGATAAAGGAATTCCACGCCATGACTATGAAGTTTTTGTGAACGAGGACGTGAAAGTTGGTTTTGTAACATCTGGTACCCAATCACCAACATTAAATAAAAATGTAGGATTAGTGCTTATAAAAAGTGAATATGCAGAAGAAGGAACGGAAGTAGTTGTGCAGGTTCGAAAGCGTAAACTAAAAGCAAAAGTGGTAAAAACACCATTTTATCAGCGTGAGAAATAGGAGGGATTGTAATGGAATTTCGTTATTTACCGATGACAGAATCGGATAAGAAAGAAATGCTAGCTACAATTGGTGTTGATTCAACCGAAGAGCTATTTTCTGATATACCGAAACAGGTTCGTTTTAATAAAGATCTTGATTTAAAGGTGCCATCAAGTGAAGTCGAGTTAAAAAAAGATTTGACGGCTATGGCTAACAAGAATGCTAATCTAGTTGAATATAGTTCTTTCCTTGGCGCTGGAGTTTATGATCATTATATTCCATCGGTTGTGGATCATGTTATATCTCGTTCCGAATTTTATACGGCTTATACACCTTATCAACCTGAAATTTCTCAAGGGGAATTGCAAGCAATATTTGAATTCCAGACGATGATTTGTGAGTTAACAGGAATGGCAGTAGCGAATTCATCCATGTATGATGGCGGAACAGCACTTGCAGAGGCTGTTAATTTAAGTTCTGCAACAACAAAAAAGAAAAAAATTCTTGTATCAAAAGCAGTTCATCCGGAATCAAGGGCAGTTATTGAATCTTATGCAAAAGGGCCAAACCTGGAAATAATAGAAATAGATCATAAAAATGGCGTAACGGATTTGGATCAGTTAGCAAGTGAATTAGATGGAGATACTGCAAGTGTTGTTGTTCAATATCCGAACTTTTTTGGCCAAATTGAGCCATTGGAACAAATCAATGAGCTGGTTAGCCAACAAAAGAAAACAATGCTTATTTCGTCCAGTAATCCACTAGCTTTAGGGTACTTGACTCCTCCTGGTGAATTTGGTGCAGATATTGTTGTTGGCGATACACAGGTATTTGGAATCCCAGCACAATTTGGTGGGCCACATTGTGGATATTTTGCTACCACTGAAAAATTAATGCGTAAAGTACCTGGACGTTTGATCGGTCAAACGAAAGATGAAGATGGACAGCGTGGATTCGTGTTGACACTACAAGCTAGGGAACAACATATCAGAAGAGATAAGGCAACATCTAATATTTGCTCAAACCAAGCACTAAATGCACTGGCAAGTTCAGTTGCAATGAGCTCGATTGGTAAGCACGGAATTAAAAAAATGGCAAAGCTTAATATGCAAAAAGCGCGTTACGCAAAGCAACAATTACAGCAGGCAGGTATTACCGTTGTAACAGAAGGTCCATTTTTTAATGAAATGGTCGTAAAATTAAATGGGTCAATTACTGCTATTAATGAGCAACTGCTGGGAAAGGGAATTGTTGGTGGATACGATCTTGAACGTAACTATCCAGAATTAAAAGGTCACATGTTAGTAGCGGTTACAGAAATTCGTTCAAAAGCTGAAATTGATGCTTTTGTTAAAGAACTGAGGGATATTAATGGGTAACGAAAACTTTCCAATAATATTTGAACGTAGTAAAGAAGGACGAACTAGTTATAGTTTACCTGATTTAGATGTCCCTGAATTAGACATTAACGAAGGATTAGATGATGTATACGTACGTAAAAATGCACCAGATCTACCGGAAGTTAGTGAGCTTGAAATAATGCGCCATTATACAGGTTTATCTAGACGGAATTATGGAGTTGATTCAGGCTTTTATCCACTTGGATCATGTACGATGAAATACAATCCTAAAATTAATGAAGATGTGGCACGGATGGATGGGTTTAGCCACATTCATCCATATCAGGACCCGAAATCAGTGCAGGGTGCATTAGAGATGTTGTACGATTTACAAACATCATTAAGGGAAATTACTGGAATGCATGAAGTATCCCTGCAGCCTGCTGCTGGTGCTCAAGGAGAATGGACGGGATTAATGATGATCCGCGCATTCCATGAAGCGAATGGGGACACAGAAAGAACAAAAGTAATTGTTCCAGATTCCGCACATGGAACAAACCCGGCGTCTGCTACAGTAGCTGGATTTGAAGCTGTTACAGTAAAATCTAATGATAAAGGGTTAGTTGATTTAGAGGATTTAAGGCGTGTGGTTGGAAACGATACTGCAGCTCTAATGCTTACAAATCCAAATACACTAGGTTTGTTTGAAACAGAAATATTAGAAATGGCAAAAATTGTACACGAAGCCGGTGGTAAATTATATTATGATGGTGCAAATTTAAACGCGATTATGGGATATACCCGTCCAGGAGACATGGGATTCGATGTTGTACACTTGAATTTGCATAAAACATTTACAGGTCCTCACGGTGGTGGCGGTCCAGGGTCAGGTCCAGTTGGCGTGTCGAAAGAGCTTGAACCCTATTTACCAAAACCACTTCTAGTAAAAGGAAATGACGGTTATGTATTTGAGTATGATCGTCCAAATTCTATTGGTCGGGTGAAACCATATTACGGTAACTTTGGTATTAACCTACGTGCGTACACGTATATCCGCACAATGGGCGCGGAAGGGCTGAAGAAAGTTAGTGAGTATGCTGTATTAAATGCCAATTATATGATGCGTAAATTGGAGAAAGAGTTTGCCCTTCCATACCCACAACATTGTAAGCATGAATTTGTTTTATCTGGTAAGATACAAAAGAAATTAGGCGTTCGTACTTTGGATATGGCGAAGCGGTTATTGGATTATGGTTACCATCCGCCAACAATCTACTTCCCATTGAACGTTGAAGAGGCACTAATGGTAGAACCGACTGAAACGGAATCCAAGGAAACATTAGATGGATTTATCGATACGATGATTGCCATATCTGAGGAAGCTAAGAACGATCCTGAAAAGGTTCAAGAAGCTCCACATACTACAATCGTAAAACGTATGGATGAAACAACAGCAGCTAGAAAACCAATTTTAAGATACCGCAAGTAAAAATAGAGGAGGAGCTGAAACATATTGTTTCAGCTCCTCCTAAACTTATTTAAAATTTAACTTTTCCAGTCCAACGTTTAAATCCACCTTTTAGCTGATTTAAATCCAGATACCCTTTTTTACGAAGTAATTGCGCTGCTCTAGCAGACCTTGACCCACTTTGACAATACAAGTAAACGGGTTTATCTTTTCTAATCTCAACCAGACGTTGCTTCATCTGTGTAACGGGTATGTTACGAGCTCCAAGTATGTGGCCTTTTTTAAATTCTTGTGGTTCTCTCACATCTATTAACTGCGCCTTTCGATATCCTTCCCGGAATTGCTCTTCAGTCAACGTTTTTAAATATTTCCGTTGGTTTAGGAATCGCAATACAGCATATACAATAATAGCCACTGTTAATGCAATTAGTAATATCATTTGTAAGTCCATGTTTTATCCCCCAATTTTCTCTATTACTACTTATACCATTATATTGTCGATAGCATAATTTATCAAAGTATTTCTATTAAATTTTTGTGTCAGTTATTAACTAGAATTTTATTAAAGGCGCTTGTGTCAATAAATAGTAGGGTTGAAAAAAATGCAACACTGAAAAAAAGTTAAATTAGCATTCTCTCTAGTGAATATCTTTCGTTTTCGCCAAATTACTCTTTTTTTGATGATTTTCTACAATTGACATTTTGCTTACAGTTCGTTCCAATCACAATATATGGTATTTATTTTTATATTTTTATACTATATATTGTTATCATAGAATGAAATATGATAAAGTATAAATTAGAAAATGAAATATATATTCAAGGTAAAAGGAGTGATAATATTGTCGATTGCGGTTGAAGAAAGCAAGACGATTGATGTTACACAGTTAAACAAAGATATTGAATCATTTCCACAAGTGCATTCAATAACAAAGGACATGAAATTAACCCATAAAGGCGTATCGCGGCTAGTAATGCTAGATCGATATGCTTTTAAGGACACCGAGAAAAAGACATTAAAAGAAGGCGATTTTGTTGTTCTAACAGTTAAAGCAGATCCGAAGTTCCCAGCACGTGGAGTTGGATTCGTTCAATCCATTAATTGGCAGGACAAGCTTGCTGACATTCAAGTAGATAAAGAATTTATGTCTGTATTGGATAATGAAACAGAAGCGGCAACAGGAGTTGTGAAGCGTTCGCTAGATGTAATTGATAAACCTTTAGAGGTGTATTATGAGCAAATCGCAAAACGTAATGCATCAGGGTTATCAAACGTTGAACTAACAGAGGAAAAACAACAGGAATGGTCCGATAAATTTAATCAGGAACTTACAAATCTGAATTTTATTCCAGCTGGACGGGTACTGTATGGTGCTGGTGCTGAAACGGATGTTACTTATTTTAATTGTTACGTAATGCCGTATATTAAGGATTCTCGTGAAGGTATTTCAGATCACAGAAAACAAGTGATGGAAATTATGTCGCGGGGTGGGGGAGTAGGAACGAATGGATCGACGTTACGCCCTCGAAATACACTGGCTAGAGGTGTTAATGGAAAATCATCAGGGTCTGTATCTTGGCTAGATGATATTGCTAAATTGACACATTTGGTAGAGCAAGGTGGATCAAGACGTGGTAAATAGTATCAGTGCCTCGTCTCTAAATAAACCTCGTGAATTGCTGGAAACTCTTTGATGACATGTTGGCTACAACGTAACTGGAAACGGTAAGCGTGAATGCTTAAAAACAATAGGTGGATAAAGACAATCAGCAGCCAAGCTCCGTATAGGAGAAGGTTCAACGACCATCGAAAGCACGTCTATAAGACGGAAGTGAGTAGAGTAGGAATCAAGTGATTTCGAAGTGCGGGGGCACTTAATAAGTGTAAGATATGGTCTGAACTCTATGGTGACTTAGAGAACTGATTTTACGAATCAGTGTAACAAAATGGCACAAATGATAATGTTAGTAGATTCCCACCCTGACATTATCGAATTTATTATTTCTAAAATGCAGAATCCAAGAATTCTCCGTTATCTAATCGAAAACACAGAGGATGAACAAATTAAACAGCTTGCACAAGAAAAACTTAAGTTCACTCCGTTAACTGAAACGGAAAAAGATTTATACCAGGGAATTGTAAACTATCAAAGCATACCTGGACTTGGTGGCTTCACACAAGCAGCAATTAGGGAAGCACAAGAAAAGTTAAATACTGGAGGAACGTATTCCGTTCATAATGCAGAATTCCTTACGGGTGCAAACATCTCGATTTGCTTAACTAAAGAATTGATGGCAGCAATTGATAATGATGATATGTATGATCTTCGTTTTCCAGATGTTGAACAGTACAGCAAAGAGCAAATGAAGGAGTACAATGAGAATTGGCATGAAGTCGGTGATGTCCGTAAATGGGAAGAAATGGGTTATGGAGTGCGAGTATACCGTCGTATTAAAGCAAAAGAACTATGGAATCTAATTAATGTTTGTGCGACATATTCAGCAGAACCAGGAATCTTCTTCATTGACAATGCAAATGAGAAGACAAATGCCAAGGCATATGGCGATCAAGTTGTAGCGACTAATCCGTGTGGTAAAATAGCTTAGTTTGCCTCACGTAAAACATCGGGTGAATTGCTGGAAAGCTAAGGGAAATATTCCTATGCCAATCAGCAGCGAAATATCGTAGGGATGCGATAAACGTTCAGAGACTAGATGCAGACCACTAGAACAGTGATGAAGTATCCAAGAGCGCCCGGCACAAGATTTTGTGAAGATATAGTCCGACACTCCGTTGAAAAGCGGAGAAGTCTAGGATAAAGAGCCTAGAATACAACAATTGGAACAACCACTGGCACCTTATTCCGTATGTAACCTAGCAGCTGTAAATTTAGCAGAAATGGCTGATCGGGATACAAAATCAATCAACTTTGAAAAGCTTACAGAAACGGTTCGTACTGGTGTACGGATGCAAGACAACGTGATCGATGCAACACCATATTTCTTAGCAGAAAATAAAAAACAAGCTCTTGGCGAACGTCGAGTTGGACTTGGTGTGATGGGATTACATGATTTATTGATTTACTGTGAAACCGAATATGGTTCAGTAGAAGGTAACGAATTGGTCGATCAAATATTTGAAACTATTGCAACGACTGCCTATCGCACATCAATTGAATTAGCGAAAGAAAAAGGTAGTTTTCCATTTCTTATTGGGGAATCTGAAACAGAAACTCGATCACTCAGAAAGGCATTTATTAATACAGGATATATGAAGCAAATGCCAGAAGATATAAGAGAAGATATCGTGAAATATGGTATTCGTAACTCTCATCTCTTAACTGTTGCACCAACGGGTAAAGTTATTGCCCCCTACGTCTGTGAAGACGTAGCGTAAACTTAGCTATATGCGGGAAACCCTCAGTATCCTCTCGTACTCGTGCTTTGCCAGCACAAATAATGAGTAAAAATCGAGAGGTGGAGACAATCCGCAGGGAAGTCGTGGCTGACCCCTCAACGACTACACGCCGAGCAACCATAGAATTAAACATGGTTGATGATATAGTCTGATCCTCATGGTGACATGGGGAGTGGGTACTGATAATCCCACCCTCTATTAATAAAATAGGGAGTAACAAAAATGAGTACTGGTACAATGGTTGGCGTTTCAACGGGATTAGAACCTTATTTCTCATTCACATATTATAGAAGTGGTAGACTTGGTAAGTTTATTGAAGTGAAAGCTGATATTGTTGAAAAGTATCTAGAAAATAATCCTGGTCAAGATCCAGATAATTTACCGAAGTGGTTTATTACAGCAATGGAATTAGCTCCTGAAGCACATGCTGATACACAATGTGTGATTCAACGCTGGGTGGACAGTTCTATTTCAAAAACAGTCAACGCACCTAGAGGATATACCGTTGATCAAGTAGAGAATGTTTATCGTCGGTTATACAATGGTGGAGCAAAGGGCGGAACTGTTTACGTAGATGGAAGCCGTGATTCACAAGTATTAACACTTAAAGCAGAAGAAAACTCCTTTGATGATAATAGTACTGACACTGTTGTCACACCAACAAAACCAAAAGTAGTGTTGGTAGATACTGTTCATGAATTAGAAAAGACAAATGTAACAATTGGATCTGAAGTTGGAGATACATGTCCTGTCTGTCGTAAGGGTAGTGTAGAAGACATGGGTGGATGTAATACCTGTACAAACTGTGGTGCACAATTGAAATGTGGCTTATAAACAAGCAATGAAGAACTAGCTGAAATCAGCTAGTTCTTCATTTGTTTCTATATCACTTGTCTACTAATAATTGTTCATGTATGCTTTTTATAAGAAACAATGTTGCACAAGCTAAAAAATTATTCACTGAAATGAGGAGTTCACATGCCTACACCGAGTATGGAAGACTACATAGAACAAATATATAACTTAATGGAATCAAAAGGATATGCGCGGGTTTCAGATATTGCTGAACAGTTAGCTGTTCACCCTTCCTCCGTCACAAAAATGGTACAAAAATTGGACAAGGACGACTATTTAAATTACGAAAAGTATCGCGGGTTTATTCTTACCCCAAAAGGAAAGAAAATTGGAGAACGTCTTGTATTTCGACATGAACTTTTGGAACAATTCTTAGAAATAATTGGAGTAGATGAGGATAAAATTTATGAAGATGTTGAGGGAATAGAGCATCATCTCAGTTGGCATTCAATTGATCGAATTGGTGAGTTAGTGCAGTATTTTAAATCAGATAAAACAAGAATTGAGGACTTGAGAAAGATGGAGCATGAAAAATAAAAAAATGTATTTGTCCATTGTTCTATTTTAAATTCTTTATGCTTAAATATGTAAAAAGGCACCATAAGGGGATGACCAATGAAAATTGATGTTGTGTTTTCGGGTGGTGGCGTAAAATCTTTTGCATTCTTAGGCGCATTACAGAGTATGAAAACCAATAACCTTGTAATAGAGCGTGTTGCTGGAACCTCCGCAGGTGCGATTGTCGCAGGACTACTAGCAGCTAATTATTCGCTGGATGAATTAGATGAAACGATAAATAATTTAAACCTGCGCGACTTCCTCGACCCTCCTACATTAAGCAAGGTTTTCCCATTAAGCAAATGGTTTTATCTACACTATAAGATGGGACTGTATAAGGGAGACCTACTCGAAGAATGGATATACAATCGACTTGCTGAAAAAAAGGTTTATACGTTTCGTGATATAAAGCCAGGTTATTTAAAAGTTGTCATTAGTGATCTTTCACTTGGAAAACTAGTAGTCATTCCAGATGATTTAGAGCGAGTATATGGCATTGACCCTGATTATTTTGAAATTGCAAGAGCTATTAGAATGAGTGCAGGTTACCCATATTTTTTTATGCCTAAGGAGATATTTGGAAAAACAGAAAAGAAAAGTATTGTTGTAGACGGAGGACTGTTAAGTAATTATCCATTATGGATTTTTGATAAGCCAAATGAACGGAATTTGCGTCCTGTTTTAGGTGTGAAACTGAGTGGGGATCTAAAAAATACAGATCCAAAGGAAATAAAAAACGCTGTTGATATGACACAGGCAATGTTCACGACAATGAAACAGGCCCATGATGTAAGGTATGTCTCAACTTCGCATCAAAAAAATACAATTTTTATTCCGATTGAACATGTAGAAACAACCAACTTTAAAATTGAGGATAATGTAAAAGAGCGTCTAATTGAACTGGGTGAAATAAATACCAATGAATTTCTAACAAGCTGGCCATAATAAAGGTATAAACGAAGAAAACGAGCCATTAATAAGCTCGTTTTTTTCGTTTATGTTTATTTCCATCAATTACGCGTAAATGTGTGGCACGCTTACTTGTTTTTCTCTTTATTTGTGATGACTGTTTTCTCTTTGGACTATCGGAAATAGTACTAAAGTTTTTGGGGGCATATTTTGACTTCGATTGTTTTACCGCACTTTTGTATTTCTTCATATCATTCGATGATGCCCTTCTTCTGAAGAAGAAAACATAGATAACCGCAAAAATTGCTAGACCAATTCCAAGCATAATCATTATATTCGATAGAAAATCAACCGTATTGGTAAATAACTGCGTAAGTAAGCCAATTGCAGCCAATCCTAAGATTATATAAAGAAATGCAGAAAATTTATTACGAAACATCAGTCGTCCTCCTTTCAAATCAACCAGGCAAATTACATACTTATTATTCTTTATACCACTTATAACCAGTTTTATAGCACCATTTTTTAAAATGTTTACAAAAGAACGAAAAGCAATATCAATTTAAACAATAGTTGGTGCAACTAATGCGAGTGAAAAAGAAAATCTTGCTACAATAGATTCTTTCCTTTTTTGCTTAAAATATTCAATACTAGTACCTTTTCTTTTGAAAAAATATTTTCAAAAGTCTTAAAGAGCCATCTTCCTCTATTTTACTAGAAAACATTCTTAATCACTAGCTTTCTTAATCAATTTTAAATTTTTTACTGGTAATTTACATGATATGTTTGATTGGAATTGGTCATACTATGGGTGGAGGTGCATGTTTATGGGAAAAAAGGAAAAGTTAGAACAAAATAAACAGGAAAAGTCATACTCCTTATTGGCTAGATCATTGTTAACTGGCTTCATTGGAGGACTTATTTGGAGTACATTTGGGCTTATCATGTATTATTTTTCTTTTACGAAAGTTGGACCAACATCTTTTATACTAAGATCCTGGTTGAATGCAAAATGGACGCATGAATGGTTAGGTGATCTAATTTCGATTGTCATAATAGGAGTAATATCCATTTTAGTTGCTTTAATATACTATGGTCTATTAAAAAAAATGCGTTCAATGTGGATTGGAACGTTGTTTGGTATTATCTTATGGGGAGTAGTATTTTACTTACTTCAACCGATTTTTCCAAACATACCTCCATTAAGTGAATTTGGTAAAAATACGATTGTATCTACATTATGTCTTTTTATTTTATATGGAACTTTTATAGGATATTCCATTTCATACGATTATCGTGACACAGTAATACGTGGGCGGTCAACTGAAAAAAGTAATGGATAAAACAGCTGAAAAATAGGCTGTTTTTTCTTTATGATTATTAATATCTGACTGTTTATGATAAACTAAAAAAGTCCGATAAATCACGACTGTAAGGGGGTATGAATCGTATGAAACGCCTATTATTATTAAATGGTCCAAACATAAACTTGTTAGGAAATCGCGAAAATGACATATACGGTAAGTTCTCTTTGGAGGACATTGAAAAATCGTTAGAGCTTCTCACCAAGCAAAACGGTTTTGAACTAGAATGTTTTCAATCGAACCATGAAGGAAAATTGATTGATAAACTTCAGGCTGCTACTGGTAAATTTAACGGAATAATTTTTAACCCAGCGGCGTACACGCATACAAGTATAGCCTTACGCGATACGATTAAGGCTATTAAAACCCCTGTTATTGAAGTGCATATCTCAAATGTGCACAATCGTGAAGAATTCAGGCATCATTCAATACTAGCACCTGTATGTTACGGACAAATTGTCGGTTTAGGATTAATGGGCTATAAATTAGCAGCAAGGGCATTCATAGAAAAAGAGTAGAAAGGAATGGGAGAAATGGAAAAAATTAAAAAACTAAAAGTGGCTTTATCTACTAGCCACCTAGATGCGATTATTATTACAAATCCTTATAATAGAAGATACATAACTGGTTTTACTGGAACAGCTGGTGTAGCAATTATCAGTCAGAATGACACTCGCTTTATCACTGACTTTAGATATACTGAACAAGCTAATGAACAAGCGACTGCTTTTACGGTTGTTGAACATAAAAAAGGCATCATTGACGAAATAAGTAACCAACTAAACGAATTAGATGTTTCACGTGTTGGCTTCGAAAAAGATCATATGACATTTGCAACGTATGAGCTTTACAAAAAAACAATAGAAAAAGAATTAGTACCCGTGAGTGGTATTGTTGAAAAACTTCGCTTAATTAAATCTGGTGAAGAGATTGCAATTCTAAAAGAAGCTGCCAAAATTGCGGATGACGCTTTTGAACATATTCAAGGATTCATCAAGCCAGGGGTTCGAGAAATAGATGTTTCAAATGAGCTAGAATTTTTCATGCGTAAACAAGGGGCTACTTCATCGAGCTTCGATATTATAGTAGCATCGGGCTATCGCTCAGCACTCCCTCATGGTGTTGCTTCGGATAAAAAGATTGAAAGTGGAGAACTTGTTACATTGGATTATGGGGCACTTTATAAAGGGTATTGCTCAGATACAACACGGACATTGGCAGTTGGTGAGATAAGTGAAGAATTAAAAGCAATTTACGATACCGTTCTTACTGCGCAATTAAAAGGTGTGGAAGGAATTAAGCCTAATATAACTGGAGTAGAAGCTGATGCATTAACTCGCGATTATATAAATGAAAAAGGTTACGGTAAATATTTTGGTCACTCAACAGGACATGGTATAGGACTTGAAGTACATGAAGGACCTGGCCTATCATTTAAATCAGAGACTAAACTTGAACCAGGAATGGTCGTAACTGTAGAACCAGGTATTTATATACCGGATGTCGGTGGGTGTCGTATAGAAGATGATGTTCTAGTGACAGAATCAGGATACGAGCGTTTAACACATTCTTCTAAAGAACTAATTCAGTTATAGTTACAGTGTATAAGAGGAGGATTTAATGAATGATTTCAGTTAACGATTTTAAAACAGGTTTAACAATCGAAGTGGATAACGATCTCTGGCAAGTTATTGATTTTCAGCATGTTAAACCGGGAAAAGGTGCAGCATTTGTTCGTTCGAAATTACGTAATTTGCGTAACGGGAATATTCAAGAAAAAACATTTCGTGGCGGAGAAAAGGTTGGAAAAGCACATATTGAAAATAGAAAAATGCAATATCTTTATGCATCAGGTGATGCCCATACTTTCATGGACACGAATACCTACGATCAAATTGATTTACAAACCAAGCAAATTGAACAACAGCTGAAGTTTATTAAAGAAAATATGGAAGTTTCTGTCATTACTCATGATGAAGAGATTTTAGGTGTTGAGCTTCCTAACAACGTTGAATTAGAGGTTACAGAAACAGAACCTGGAATTAAAGGTGACACAGCAAGTGGTGGCACAAAGTCTGCAACACTTGAAACAGGAATTACGGTACAGGTACCATTTTTCATTAATACTGGTGAGGTTTTAGTTATCAGTACTTCTGATGGAAAATATGTATCAAGGGCAACTAGTAAATAGTAAAGAGCAGTCCAACTGGTCTGCTCTTTTTATATATTTACCTTATTTTGTTTGTTGGATCATGGAATTTGCTATTTTTAATAGTTCATCCTTAGTGAGCGTAACTTCTTTATTCTTTCCTTCTTTATACTTCACAAAGTAATGAATCGTTTCATCATCGCTTAACCAACTAATCTTTTTCCCCTTTTCCTGTTCGGTATAGTATCCCTCAACGTTGTTTTCTAATTTTACTTTATCCGTATAGTCTCCGTATGTCACTTTTTGTTCATTTACATCAAAAGCTGTAATGTGAATTCTAGGAAAACTATTTTTTGATTTATAAATAATATCAAAATTGGTTTTAACACCAGGCGGTAAAATACCTGTAGCCATCGTAAACACTTGTACAGAATCGACTGCAAATGGAATGGTATTTAATTGCGGCACAATAACTTTTGTCTGAAATTCTTCCGGTAAGTTCATCCACTTTTCTTTTACTGTTGGATTATCCGCAAATAAACTTTGTAATGGATCTTTATCATCAGACTTAGACTTTGATGAAGCTTCAGAATCAGTTGAATCAGAAGTTGGACTACACCCAACAACTAAAATTGCGAGTAATAATAGTGTTATTGCATTTTTGAAATTTCTCATAATACCTCCTACTAAACTAAGCTTGTACATATAACTTATAAACATAGTTTAACATATAATGCAATTCTGATAAATACGAATCTAATAATAGTTTCCTTTCATGCACCTAAAATGTCATATCTACCATTTTGGAGCATATAAATGCTATAAACGATAGTAAGGTGATTAATTTATGGACGAAATATTACGATTATTTCCTGAATACATAAAAGATGCTATTCAGCGAAAAGTGCAGGATCGATGGAGTGAGTTACAAGAAATTCGCTTTCGTCTAAACCAACCAATTGAACTAATCTATGATTCAAAAATTGATTGGATCTATCCAGTAAAACCGGAAAGCCGAGATGGGATTTTTGTGTTGAACCAGCTAAGTAACTTTTCCTTATACCGAATGGAAGATGAGCTCAGGGAAGGTTATATTACGATTGAAGGTGGGCATCGAGTTGGACTTGCTGGAAAAGTAAACACATTAGGTGGAGCAGTCAAGGCTATTCAACACATTACATTCTTCAATATAAGAATCGCCAAACAAAAAATAAATGTAGCTTCGCCAATAATTCCTTATCTTTATAAAGAGAAATACATGAATACACTTTTCATTGGCCCTCCTCAAACAGGTAAAACAACATTGATCCGTGATATCGTACGTTTGATTGCGACTGGGTGGAAGGAGATTCCTGCTAAAAAGGTGGCCGTAATCGATGAACGTTCAGAAATAGGAGGTTCTATAAAGGGTGTACCACAACATAATGTAGGAATAAGGACAGATGTGATGGATGCTTGTCCAAAAGCTGAAGGAATGATGATGATGATTCGTTCCATGTCACCAGATGTATTAGTAGTCGATGAGATTGGTAGTAAAAAAGATGTACAGGCTTTAATGGAAGCTATTCTTGCAGGAGTTTTTGTGATTTGTTCTGTACATGGACAAACACTTGAAGAAATAAAAAAACGTCCATCCATGCAAACGTTATTTCAACAAAATGTTTTTAAACGATTTGTTCTCTTAGAAAAACACCAACAGCCAGGCTTTGTCCATGCTATTTACGATGAAGACGGTATCAACCTATTACAAAAAAAGAGGGGTTTGAATCATGGTGTGGATAGGGGCACTTCTATTCATCGGTACCACAACATGGATAGGATTTGACATTAGCAACAAATTTCGGGAAAGACCCAAACTCATTAGACAACTTAAAAATGCATTACAAATTTTAGAAGCAGAAATTTTATATAGTCAGTTGCCACTTAAAGAGGCATTTGAAAGTATTGCCAAACAATTGCCGGATCCTACAAAATCTTTTTTTCAGAATCTAGCATCTAATTTAGATGAAAAAAAAACTGATTTGTATAGTACTTGGAGTCAGCATGTAGATGAACTAAATCAAACTTCTGCAATAGGTAAAAATGAAAAGGAAATTCTAAAACAATTTGGAAGAACACTTGGGCAACACGATTTTAGTCAACAGCAAAAGCATATTCAATTAGCCGTACATCATTTAGATCGAGAACTAGAAGAGGCACGGGATAATGAGTTTAAATATAGTAAAATGGCCAAAAGTTTAGGTGTTTTGTGTGGTTTATTTATTGTCCTTTTACTCATTTAGTAACAAAAAGCGCAAGCGCCCGGTATTGCCGCATGACCTGGAAGGCACTACGCAATATGCGCTGGAGCTATCCTAGAAAAGGAAAGGGGCACATCAATGCTTACGGATGCATCCATATTATTTCAAATAGCTGGAATCGGAATTATAGTCGCCTTAATACACACCATTTTAAAGCAAATGGGAAAAGAAGAAATCGCTCAATTTGCTACATTGGTTGGTTTCATCATTGTTCTCATGATGGTTGTAAATGGTTTAGCAGATCTATTCCAACAGATCAAATCCGTGTTCCTCTTTCAAGGATAGATTCAATGGATATATTACAAATTGTTACTTTAGGAGTCATTTCAAGCCTATTATTTATTATTTTAAAGGATCAGCATGCCTCTATTGCCTATCTATTAATCATATTAACCGGAATAATTATATTATCTGTAGTTATTACTCAGATTGGTGCTGTTCTCAAATTAATTGAGTCACTTGGAGAAAAGGCTTCTATTAATGGTATCTATATGGAGACAATACTTAAAATAATAGGCATTGCATATATCGCTGAGATAGGCGCAAATATTACCAGAGATGCTGGCCTATCATCTATAGCCTCAAAGATTGAACTAGCTGGTAAAGTATTTATTTTATTATTAGCGGTTCCTATCATTTCAGCTGTAATAGAAGCAATATTAAACTTTCTACCTGTGGGTTAACAATAAAAAGCTTAAATGTCCGGTTACTAGTTAATGGGTGCTGGGGTTTGACGAAGGTAATGAAGGGAGTAGTAATAGATGGATGAGATGTTCTAACTTTATTGTAATTATTTTAGCTGTTTTTATAGTTTTATCTTTAGCAAATACAGCGTCTGCCTCCACTTCTATTACTGAAATAGAAACAGATGTATTAAATAATGTGTCACTCGATAACATACAGCAGCATTGGAATAAACTAATCGGTAATTATGGTGGATATATACCAGCATTAGAAAAATCAAGTCTTTATGAATTCATTAAGAACAACGGAACTTTTTCTGTAAAGAACACTCTTTTAGGCCTGGTTGAATATTTGTTTCATGAAATTATAGTGAACGGAAAACTTTTAGGACTCTTGCTGATGCTAACGCTCTTTTCCGTTTTATTACAAACGATGCATACAGCCTTCGAACGCAGTATGGTCAGCAAAATAGCTTATTTTGCAGTTTATCTTGTTTTGTTGTTTATCGCGTTAAATAGTTTTTATTTAGTATTTTCCTATACAAAAGATGCCATTGATGCCATGAGTAGTTTTTTGATTGCTCTCTTGCCTTTAATTTTAGGCTTGATGGCAACATTTGGAAGTCTCATTACCGTATCTTTTTTTCATCCGATTATCATTTTTTTAATTTTTGCTAGTGGAGTGTTAGTCTCTAATTTCATTTTACCATTATTATTTTTGTCAGCATTATTGTTAATCGTTAGCAGTTTAACTGATAGTTACCAGGTCACACATTTAGCTAGTTTACTAAAATCAATTAGTTTAGGTGTTTTGGGTGTTTTTTTAACCATATTCCTAGGTGTTTTATCTGTTCAAGGTGCTGCCAGTGCAATTCAAGATGGAGTGGCAATGAAAACAGCAAAATTTATCACAGGGAATTTTATTCCAATTGTAGGTAGAACGTTTACGGATGCGGCCGATACCATTTTAAGTGCATCTTTATTACTAAAAAATTCAGTTGGAATTGTTGGTCTCATTTGTATCGTGCTGATCGCATTATTTCCTGCACTTAAAATATTTGCAATCGCATTCATCTATAAGTTAGCGGCAGCTGTATTGCAGCCATTAGGGGATGGGCCGATAATTTCGAGCTTAAATGTGATAAGTAAGCATATCATGTATATTTTAGCTTCGTTAATTGCAGTTACACTTATGTTCTTTCTTGCAATTGTCATCCTAGTAGTTGCTGGAAATATTACGTTAATGCTTAGGTAGGAGGGCTGACATGGATGCCATCATACATTGGATCACGCAAATAATTATATTTATGCTACTTGCAACCATTGTTGAATTACTCATTCCAGCCACATCCATGAAAAAATATATAAAATTAGTGGTTGCGTTAATTTTGATATTAATTTTTTTGAAACCTATTTTTTATTTATTTGATATAAATGTTGAAGATGCTTTGACTGCCTCGTATGAAAGACTTGAGAGCTATAATGAAAATGAAAAAGACATGGAAAGTTTAATAGAATTTCAAAAAAGTGAAATACAAGGCGAACAACATGCATATATTGAAGAACAAATGGCTGTCCAACTAATAGATCTTGCTAAGACCCCTTTACTAGAATCCTATCAAGCAGATATAACAAACATTGAATTTTCATTTACATCAGAAAAGACTCCAACGTATGAGGATTTAGAGGAAGTCATTGTTTATATAAACCATGCAGAAGAAAGTGAGGAGGATGTAAACATTGTAGATGAAGTGATTATCAGCACAGACACTCCAAAAAGTAAGAAGGATGGCCCAGATTTAGAAAGAATTGAAAACCTTTTACGAGACATATGGGAAGTCGAAAATAAAGAAATAACTGTCATTTGGAAAGGGGGGACATTTTGAAAGAGTTCATTAAAAAAATTTTTCCAACTCCAGATGGGAAAACAACAAATAGGGTTCCAACTAAAAAGAATAAATATTTAATTCTGATTGGGATCACTGGATTATTATTACTCATCATAGGAAGTGTCTTTTCCAATTCGTCACCAGAATCTAATCAAAGTCAATCGGTGGGTGACCCAGTTGTAAAGCAACAAGAAACGAAGCCTGTTTCAAGTGACAAGAAATCTACAGCTGCGAATGCAAATGATTTAGAAGCAAGTTACGAAAAAGAATTAAAAGATCTACTAGAGAAAATCAATGGAGTTTCTGAAGTTGAAATCATGGTAAATCTTGATTCAACAAAGGTAAAGGTTTATGAGAAAAATCTTATTACCAGTAAGCAAACTACTGATGAATCAGACAAGAACGGTGGTACGCGTGTAATTGAAGACTATACAAAGGAATCACAAGTAGTCTTGGTGAGACAGGGTGACAAAGAAGTACCCCTTTTAATACAAACAAAAAAGCCTGAAGTCAGAGGGGTTTTTGTTATAGCAAAAGGTGTTGACCATGCAACGGTAAAAAAATGGGTGGTTGAAGCTGTTTCAAAAGTGTTAGATGTTCCAACTCATAGAGTTTCAGTAATGTCAAAAAGTTAGGGGAGATTAAATTATGTTAAAAAAACAAACTGTATGGTTATTAACAATGCTCAGCTTGATGATTGTTTTAAGTGTTTACTACATGACATCACCAGATATGGGGGATCAAGCTTTTATCGATGACGGACTTACACAAACTGATGAAGTAGTAACTACTGAATCTGAGGGTGCAGAAAGTGAAGCAGAAGTAGATGAGATTTCAAATGTTGGACAAGATGAATTATTCACAACAATTCGTATGGAAATACAGGATACACGTAGTGAGATAAAAGATCGACTAGATGATGTTATAGCTTCAAGTTCTGCCACGACAGAACAAAAAAATGAGGCATTGACTGAAATGGATGTTTTGGATCAATTATCAACAAAAGAAACCGTTTTAGAAGAATCAATTTTAGCAACAACCGAGTACCAGGATGTATTAGTTAGATCAGATCAAGAACAAATTCAAGTCAATGTAAAAGCAGCTGATTTAACTAAAGAAGAGGTAGTCCAAATTATGCAAATGGCGAAAGATGAATTTGGTGAAATGCCAGTAAATGTTTATCTGCAGCCAAAAACTAATTAAAAGTTAGTAATCACCCGAGTAAATGACTCCAGTTAGCTGGGGTCATTTTTTATCGTTTTTAGCAAGAAGACTCCATCCTCAAGGAATGCAAAGGGCTTTAGCCCAATGAGTAGGGTGGGGATGAATTGCCTTCGTACAAGGGATAGCTATAACTACCTTAATTGTCCGATCAAATAAATATTTTTGTATTTCCATTTCCTTAAATTGTGGTATAATAGGAACGAACGTTCTTTTCATAGGGGTGAGATGATGGCGGTCCACAAAGCCTATAAACTTCGAATCTATCCAAATAAAGAACAAGAAATGCTGGTTGCCAAAACAATTGGGTGTGCTCGATTTGTTTTTAACTATTTTTTAGCGAAGTGGAATTCCACCTATAACGAAACGGGAAAAGGATTAACATACAATACGTGTTCGAAGCAATTACCTTACTTAAAAGAGAACACGTCTGGCCGAAAGAAGTAGATAGTATTGCCATTCAATCTTCATTAAAAACCTGCAGATCCCTACACTCGATTTTTTAGCAAGCAAAATAAAGCGCCACGTTTTAAATCGAAAAAGAATAATGTTCAATCCTATACGACCAAATACCCAAATGGAAATATTGCTATTGTCGGCAACGAAATCAAATTACCAAACTTGGATTCGTTCGTTTTGCGAAAAGTCGAGAAGTAGAAGGTCGACTGATTAGTGTGACGGTTAGACGACATGCAAGTGGCACCTATTTTGCTTCGGTTATGGTTGAGATAGAAGTACATAAACTGCCTAAAACGGGTTCATCCGTAGGGATCGATGTCGGATTGAAAGAATTTGCTATTCTTTCGGATCAAACGGTATACCAAAATCGGAAGCACTTCCATATAAGTTGGTCACAATTCCGTACCTTCCTTGAATATAAAGCAAATTGGTATGGCAAGAAGGTTGCCGCAGTAGCGAAAACTTTCCTTCCAGTCAATTATGTTCAAGTTGTGGCTACCAAAACAAAGAGACGTTAAGAATCTTGCATTGCGTAAATGGGATTGTCCAATATGTCACGCACATCACGATCGAGATTGGAAAGCAAGTATCAATATTCGTAACGTAGCGTTGCGATTAACCGCAGGAACTGCGGGGATAGCCTAATAAAAGAACTGGTAATTACACTGGTGTTCTTAGGAATCCCCCACTTCCATCAAATCGTAAGATGTATAAGTGATGGGTGGTTGAAATAGTAATTTTAAACTATTCGCAAACAATTACTATCATTGATATAATAAAACTTATGATACCGGTTTCTTATTATATTTAGAATGATTTCGGTAATGGGTTGAAGTTTTTATAAGGTTTAGCGTAAAATGTTAAAAGGAGTTATTAGTACCTGTTCGTATTTTTTAAATGAGAAGAAGGAGTGCCAGCATGTTAAAAGTACAAGAAATCCGCGAAATAATAAAACTAATTGATCAATCTTCTATTAATGAATTCACCTATGAATTAGATGGTGCAAAGGTTTCAATGAAAAAAGCTTCTGATGGAGAAGTAGTTCAAACACCAAAACAAGTAGTTGAAAAAACGGAACAACCTAAACACGTACAGGAAGAAAGTAAGTCTACTGAAAAGGTAGAACATACAGAAGTATCTGCTCCTAATTTAGAGAACACTGCTAATCAAAAAGCTGATACAGATTTCGATTATGAAATTGTATCACCGATGGTAGGAACATTATACAGCGCTGAAACACCAGAAAGTGACCCATATGTACAAACTGGAAGTAAAGTAACGAATGATACAGTGGTTTGCATTGTAGAAGCAATGAAACTATTTAACGAAATTGAAGCAGAAGTAGCAGGAGAAATAGTAGAGATTTTAGTGGAAGATGGAGAATTAGTTGAATATGGTCAACCACTATTTAGAGTAAAGGCTAAATAAGGGGATGGAACAAGTGATTAAAAAACTGTTAATTGCTAACAGAGGAGAAATTGCTGTACGAATCATACGTGCTTGTAAGGAAATGGACATAGAAACAGTAGCTGTTTATTCGGAAGCAGATAAAGATTCGCTACATGTGAAATTAGCAGATGAAGCCTATTGTATTGGGCCTAAAGCTAGTAAGGATAGTTACTTAAATTTTACGAATATTATCAGCACAGCAACATTAACTGAGGTGGATGCGATTCACCCCGGTTATGGGTTTCTAGCAGAAAATGCTGATTTTGCTGAGATTTGTAATGCCTGCAATATAATTTTCGTTGGACCATCTGCACAATCTATTCAAAAAATGGGTATCAAAGATGTTGCTAGAGATACAATGAAAGCGGCTAATGTCCCTATTGTACCTGGCTCTGATGGTATTATTGAGGACGAGGAACAAGCTAAACAGGTTGCAGAAGAAATTGGATATCCAGTAATTATTAAAGCCACAGCTGGTGGTGGTGGTAAAGGTATACGGGTAGCGGAAAATCAAGAAGAACTGGTTAAAGGTATTCGGATGACACAAAAAGAAGCAGAAACAGCTTTTGGCAATCCTGGCGTATATATGGAGAAATTTATTGAAGATTTCCGCCACGTTGAAATACAAATCCTTGCAGATCAACATGGAAATGTTGTTCATTTAGGTGAGCGCGACTGTACGATTCAACGTAGATTACAGAAATTAATAGAGGAATCTCCTTCACCAGCTCTTACTGAAGATATCCGTAAAAAAATGGGAGAAGCATCTGTTAAAGCAGCAAAAGCTGTTAATTATGTGGGTGCGGGAACGATTGAATACATTTTTGATCGGACTAGTAAATCATTCTATTTTATGGAAATGAATACGCGTATACAGGTGGAGCATCCTGTTACAGAAATGGTAACAGGGATTGATTTAATAAAGGAACAAATTAAAATAGCAAATAATGAAAAATTAACTTTCACACAAAAAGATGTTGAATTTGAAGGCTGGGCAATTGAATGCCGCATTAATGCAGAGAATCCGTTCAAAAATTTCATGCCTTCCCCTGGAAGAATTGACATGTACCTACCGCCAGGAGGTTTTGGAGTGAGAATTGATTCCGCTGCATATCCTGGATATTCTATTCCGCCATATTATGATTCAATGATCGCGAAGTTAATTACGTATGGTCCGACTCGCAAAGACGCAATCAATGGTATGAAGCGTGCTCTAGATGAGTTTGTGGTTGAAGGCGTTTATACAACTATTCCATTTCATCGTTTGATTATGGAACATAACGTGTTTAAAGAGGGAGACTTTAATACGAAATTTTTAGAAGAAAATCCTATCCTTGAGAAATGATAAATAAGGGAGTGTTACGATGAGTGAACAGCCTTTGTTAAACGTAAGTGAAGATAGTAGTTTAGGTACAGTAGAAATAGCCCCAGAGGTTATTGAAATTATAACGGGTATTTCGGCATCAGAAATTGATGGATTATCTTCTATGCGTGGGAATTTTGCTTCTGGAGTAGTTGAACGATTTGGTAAAAAGTCACACAGTAAAGGTGTCAAAGTAGACTTAACAGAATCAGGCATCATGATTGACCTTTATGTAGTATTAGATTTTGGCGTATCAATACCGCAAGTAGCTCAGAAGCTTCAAACGAATATACGTCAGACTTTAAAAAGTATGACTGCACTGGAAATTGCTGAAATTAATGTTCATGTTGTAGGAATTCAGATGGACGGAAAAGACAGTACAGAGGAAAAAAGTGAATAATTAAAATCGGCTGAGGTAATTTTACTTAGCCTTTTTTAATGTCTAGATACAGATTCTAGCGACTAGCAAATAGGTAGTCTTGATGGAAAGGTACGTCGAATTCGACGTACTTTTCACAGTTCTATCTATTTGTACAGCTGTATGCAGTTGCCTTCGCTTTTCGCGTCTAGCTTTATCTAGCATTGGCCTAGTGTTCATGTTATTATTTGTAGAGATAAGTTTAAAGGAGTAATGATTATGAAACGGCATGCAGCAAGAGAGAAAGCATTTCAGATACTATTTCAACTAGATTTGAATGAATTAGATCCAATCCAAACATTAGCTGAACATAATGAAACTGGGGATACTGATTCTTTCCTGGAAAAGCTTGTAAAGGGTGTAGTGGAACAAAAAGAAAGCATTGATGATAGTATAGCAAATCATCTAGAAAATTGGACAATTAAGCGTATTGCGTCTGTAGAGAAAACAATATTACGAATAGCGACCTATGAGATAACGTATTTAGAGGATATTCCAACTAATGTTTCAATTAATGAAGCAGTTGAGTTGGCTAATAAGTATGGAGACGAAAAATCAGGGAAATTCGTTAATGGTGTTCTATCAAAAATCATAGCCTAGAGGAGAATGAATGTAATGCCTGCTGAGACAATTAACGGAAAAGAACTAGCGCAGCAATTAAAAGACAACATGAAAAAGGAAGTATCTGAGTTACGTGACCAAGGATTAATACCCCATTTAACTGTTGTATTAATCGGTGATAATCCGGCATCTAAGTCTTATGTAAAAGGCAAGGATAAAGCAAGTGCAGAAACAGGTATTTCTTCTGATATCATTGAATTACCTGAATCTACAACTGAAGAAAAGTTGCTCACTGTTATCACGGATCTAAACAATAATTCTGGAGTTCATGGTATTTTGGTTCAATTACCATTACCAGAGCACATTGCAGAGCAAAAGGTTATTGAACATATTGATCCGCAAAAGGATGTAGACGGGTTTCACCCAGTAAACATCGGACGGATGATGGCTGGAAAGGATACATTTCTTCCGTGTACACCATTTGGTATTATCACGATGCTTAAATCAAAAAATATTACGATTGCAGGTCAACATGTAGTTATCATCGGAAGAAGTAACATAGTTGGAAAACCAGTTGGGCAACTTTTATTAAATGAAAATGCCACAGTTACATATTGTCATTCGAAAACGAAAGATTTAAAGCAATTTACAAAAATGGCAGATATTTTGGTTGTTGCTGTTGGAAAACCTAATGTTATTAATGCAGCATATATCAAACCAGGTGCTGCTGTTATAGATGTTGGAATAAATAGACTGGAGAACGGGTCGCTAACAGGTGATGTGGATTTTGATGAAGTGAGTGAGGTTGCATCTTATATCACTCCTGTCCCAAGAGGAGTGGGTCCTATGACCATAACAATGCTCCTTCAAAATACAATTAAGGCTGCCAAAGGACTGAAATTACAGTGACTGAACAATATCTTACTGTAACAGCACTCACGAAGTATATTAAAAGAAAATTTGATACAGATCCACATCTAAACCGAGTGTTTGTAAGAGGAGAAATTTCTAACTTTAAACGTCATAGTCGAGGTCATATGTATTTAACAATTAAGGATGATCAAACAAGGATTCAGGCTGTAATGTTTGCAGGTAATAATCGTTCATTAAAATTCATTCCGGAAAATGGGATGAAGGTTTTAATAACAGGTGATATCGGTGTTTTTGAACCTTATGGACAATACCAATTGTATATTCAACAAATGGAACCAGATGGCATTGGTGCACTTTATCTGGCATTTGAACAATTAAAGGAAAAATTGGCGAAACAGGGTTATTTTGACCAGGACCACAAAAAGAATGTACCTAACTATCCCCAACACATTGGTCTAATAACCTCACCAACTGGTGCAGCTGTTCGCGATATTATTACCACGATAAAACGTAGATATCCGATCGTCAATCTAACAGTAATCCCTGCACTAGTACAAGGAATAAATGCAGTTGATTCCATTGTTAATGGTATTCAACAAGCGAACAGACGCAAAGATTTTGACCTTTTAATTGTAGGGCGTGGAGGGGGATCGATTGAAGAATTATGGAGCTTTAATGAGGAAAAAGTAGCACAAGCAATATTTCAATCAGAAATCCCTATCATTTCGGCAGTTGGTCATGAAACAGATACAACGATTAGTGATTTCGTTTCTGATTTACGTGCGCCTACACCTACAAGCGCTGCCGAACTAGCAGTGCCATCCCAAATCGAATTAAAAGAAAAATTGTTGCAGATCAATCGTTCACAGACACGTTTGATCACCAATATGCTACATACATCCTCACAACGGCTCGAACGTTTAAATCAATCGTATGCTTTTCGGTATCCTGAGCAACTAGTAAACCAAAAAGAACAAGAATTGGATAAATTGGTAGAGCGTTTAAATAAAGCGTTGCAGTTTACAGTGAAGAAAAAGGATGATGCGTTAGTAAACAATAAGAAACGATTAATTAGCAATCATCCAGAACGCCAAATACAAAGTGCTAAAAAACAAATTTCTCATTCACAAAAACAATTACAAAATCTGATGTCACTAATAACTGAACAAAAGTCAACACAAATAGTAGCTTTTATAGATAAACTTACTTTGTTAAATCCTTTAGAAATTATGAAACGTGGATATGCGATTCCTTATGATCAAAAGGGAAATATTATCAAATCTGGATCACAAACGAATAAAAATGATCTCATAGAAGTAAAATTATTAAACGAAATATTAGCTTGTCGAATCGAAAATATAAGGGAGGATGAAACTGATGAACGAAAATGAGCTTTCCTTTGAAGAAGCAATGACAGAATTAGAAAAGATCGTCGAACAGTTAGAAGAAGGCGATGTTCCATTAGAAAAAGCTATAAATTATTACCAAGAAGGTATGAAGCTATCCAAAGTATGCAATGATAAACTAATTAATGTTCAAGAAAAAATGACAAAGATTATGAATGAGCAAGGCGAGTTAAAACCTTTTGACTTACAGGAGGAAGAGTAATCGTGCAGGCAACATTAACTTCTTTTTTAGATGAAAATAAACAATTTATTCAACGGGAATTACATAAGGTCTTAAATCAATTAGATATTCCAGAAAGTCTGAAAGATTCAATGCTTTATTCGATTGAGGCTGGTGGGAAAAAACTTAGGCCAATATTGTTGATTGCAAGCTTTGAAGCGTATGGTAACGACAAACGTAACATTATAGCTCCTGCAATGGCTTTAGAAATGATTCATACTTATTCACTTATACACGACGACTTGCCAGCAATGGATGATGATGATATAAGGAGAGGGAAACCAACGAATCATATCGTTTTTGATGAGGCCACTGCAATTTTGGCTGGAGATGCACTTTTAACTTACAGCTTTGAAGTACTCGCTTCAGATCCGCATTTAACAGACGAACAAAAAGTATTCCTTATTAGTGAATTATCTAAAGCAAGTGGACCAAAAGGAATGGTTGCAGGTCAAATGTTGGATATGGAAGCTGAAAATAAAGAAGTATCATTAGAACAACTAGAAAAAATCCATGCACTGAAAACAGGAGAATTAATAAAATTCGCGATACAATCAGGTGCTTATATCGGGAATGCAACAAAAGTGCAATTAGAACATTTAGAAGAGTTTGCGTACTACTTAGGTCTAATTTTTCAAGTTCAGGATGACATACTTGATGTGACTGGTAATCAAGAGATAATTGGAAAACCTGTTGGAAGTGACGAGGAGAATCAAAAGAGTACCTATCCAAAATTATTAGGGTATAATGGTGCAGTTGAACAAAAGGAGAAATATCTTCATCTTGCAAAAAAAGCACTTTATAATGCGAATGCAGATAGCTCCTATTTAATGAAATTAACCGACTACTTTAGTACACGGAATCACTAACAAATATAGATAAAACACATAAAATATGATATAATAAATTTATAAATGGAATGGTGCAGTATTCTAGTCAGTCTTCCGTTCCTGAAGGCGGGCCTAAAAATCCGCCAAAGGGCACATCGATGAAGTTCCTTGTGTTGGCTTGAGGCGCCCAGCCTTGGGTCAGTGCTGGGAGTTAAGGTTTTAGGGCGATCCACAAAGGCATGTGGGCGTTGACCCTATTACCGCGGAGGCCTATCTCTGTCGTGGTAACTAAGCCTAGGGACCATTATGGAATGGGGTATGAACCTGCATAGTAAGAAAGGGAAAACTTACTTGTAGCGTAGCCTGCCTTGAGTGGTGCTTGAGGGGATTAGAGTTATAACTTGCAAATTAGTAGGCCACTAACGTGTAATTTTCATCTCTATGAAATCATCACTGCAAAAGAGGCTAGGGAACGCTAAAAAGGCTGCTGAGGAAATCTCCTAGACTGTTCTATTGACGTTTAAAAGGGATTATAGTGTGGACTAAGTGGTAATCCAGTCTAACTTTTGGTGACAAAGTTAAGATAGGTTTAAAGGGGAACCGCCCTTATGGCAACATGGGGTACTTATTTGGGAAAACCTACTGGACCTAAGCCGCAGTTTTTACCTTTTGAATGACCATTCCTTTCTTACATAAAATCAAGTTTGAGGTATAGATAAAAATGAAATCACAAATAAAACGATCTATGAAATTTAGTTTAACGATTGCCGTTATCACTTTTGTGTTAGCGGCTATTTTTTCAATTATTTCTTCTTCTATTTTAAGTGGCGTGATTTGGATAATTGGACTTTTAATTGTCCTAGTCATTGTTTTAATTGGAGTTATATTTGATATGCTTGGTATAGCATCAACTGCAGCAAATGAACAACCATTCCATGCAATGGCAGCTGAGAAAGTTCCTGGTGCGAAGGAAGCCGTTATTATTATTCGAAATGCGGATAAATTCGCGAGTTTTTGTAATGATGTTATCGGTGATATTTCAGGAATTGTCAGCGGTACTGCTACTGCCATAGTTGTACTACAAATTGCTGATTTGTTTGGGAAAAGCGAAGGCTCATCATTACAGTTAACGTTATCTGTAGTATTGACAAGTATTGTGGCTGCCATAACGGTAGGTGGGAAGGCCATGGGTAAGTATTTTGCTATTAATGCATCTACAAATATCATCTTTTTTGCAGGTAAGACGATATCAATAATAGAACGTAAATTTAAGCTAAATGTTCTCCCGAAAAGTGATAAAGATAATGACAAAACCAAATAACTCAGTAAAGGATTTCAGAATATGGGTAAAAAACGTTTAGATTTATTATTAGTTGAGCGTAATTTAATGGAAACGCGCGAGAAAGCAAAACGGTCGATTATGGCAGGGCTTGTATTTTCTGAACAGATCCGATTAGACAAACCCGGTGTTAAAGTTGATGAGGACATTTCGATAACTGTAAAAGGAAAATTAATTCCTTATGTGGGTAGAGGAGGCCTAAAACTTGAAAAAGCGCTTCGTACGTTTTCCCTTGAAATGTCTAACAAAATTATGATTGATGTTGGATCCTCAACAGGTGGCTTTACAGATTGCGCTCTACAAAATGGCGCAAAGCAATGTTATGCAATAGATGTTGGTTATAATCAGTTGGACTGGAAATTAAGAAACGATGAACGCGTGTTCGTTATGGAACGGACTAATTTTAGATACGTTACATCTGACATGCTTCAAAATGGTACTCCCGATATAGCTACTATTGACGTCTCATTTATTTCCTTAAAGTTAATATTACCGGTATTAAAGCAATTACTCACACACGACAGTGATATTGTCGCCTTAATCAAACCACAATTTGAGGCAGGAAGAGAACAAGTTGGAAAAAAAGGAATTGTACGAGATAAAAAAATTCATCTTCAGGTTTTGGAAAAAATTATAAAATTTGCTCTGGAAGAAGAGTATCAACTCTACGATCTAACCTTTTCTCCAATTACAGGTGGTGATGGTAATATCGAATTTCTTGTCCATCTCGGATGGAAAAACGAAAAAGAAGGTATTCCACTTGCTTCAAACTTGTTAAAAGATGTGGTAGAACATGCGCATGCCAACTTTATCGCACAAAAACATCACTAATCAGATAGTTATTTGAAACATTTGGGGGATATACATGAGTAAGACTCAAAGACAAATTAAAATTCGAGAATTAATTACGTTATACGATATCGAAACACAGGATGAACTTGTGGAAGAATTGAGAAAGTTGAATTTTAACATTACACAAAAAACCGTATCGCGTGATATAAACGAATTACATTTAGTTAAAGTATCAACTCCAAGTGGGAAAAATAGATATAGCCTACCTTCTGACCACCGGTTCAATCCTTCCGAAAAATTAAGACGATTAATACGAGATACTTTTGTTAAGATTGATCATGCAAGTCATTTTATCGTGTTAAAAACACTTCCAGGAAACGCGCATGCAGTAGGGGTTTTAATTGACCATTTGGAATGGCAAGAGATAATGGGAACTATCTGTGGGGATGATACATGTATGATTATATGCAAAAACGAGGCAGACTCGGTTCTGCTAAAGGAGCGATTTCTAAATATGTTGTAATGTTTAAATAAGAGGATGTTCAAAAAGTCATCAAATGATAAATGGCGAATCCCTTCGTTGAAAAAGGAACCAGAAGTCAACACATCGCACGCAAATCCGGTCCTCAAAGCTCTCGTGCCTCGACCTTATTTCTAATTCGGTGACTTTTTGAACACACAATATAAGAGGTGACAATTGATATGTTAACAGAACTATCTATTCATGATTTCGCAATAATTGATAAGCTATCCTTAACATTTCATGAAGGTTTGACAGTTTTAACAGGTGAAACGGGTGCAGGTAAATCAATTATCATTGATGCAGTACAGTTATTAGCTGGTGGACGTGGATCAGTTGAATTTGTAAGACATGGGACAACAAAAGCTGAAATAGAAGGCTTATTTTCAATTGATAATCAAAAACATCCTATTTTTATGGTTGGAAAAAATTACGGTATTGAAATCGCGGATAACATGGTTGTATTACAACGTACAATAACCTCAGGTGGTAAGAGTATTTGCCGTGTGAATGGTAAATTAGTTACATTGGCAATATTAAGAGAATTTGGAAAAACGCTTATTGATATACATAGTCAGCATGAAACACAGGCATTAATGGATCCTGAAAATCATATTGACCTACTGGATTTATACGATACGCAAGTGATTAATCAAGCAAAACTTGAATACCATAAGTTACATGATCGATTGCAAACGCTACAAAAAAGGTATAAAGAACTTAGTGAAAATGAACAAGAGGTAGCGCATCGTTTAGATCTCTTGACTTTTCAAATGGATGAATTAGGACAAGCCAATCTGGAACCAAATGAAGACGCTACGTTAGAAGTAGAGCGGAATAATTTAGCTAATTTTGATCGAATCTATGTAGGTCTTCAAGACGCCTATAACGCACTTTACGGAGATCAAAAAGGAATTGAATGGTTAAGTCTGGCTTTGCAATCTCTTGATAATAATAAAAATCACGATCCGTTTATCGCCAAAAAAGCAGAGGAACTTGCAAACCAATTTTACATGGTTGAGGAACTATCATTTGATTTACGGAACTATAGTGACACATTGCAGCATGATCCTGCACGGTTAAATCAAATTGAAGCAAGGTTAAGTGAAATAAATCGATTAAAAAAAAAATATGGCTCTACAGTGAATGAAATTATTGATTACATGGGAAAGATTCAAGAAGAGATTGAGGAAATAACAAATAAGGATTCCCATCTTTCAAAGCTGCAGAACCAAATTAATGAAACAAAACAGGATGCATATTTAGAAGCAAAGCAGTTACATGATATTAGAAAAAAAGCTGCTGAAGAATTAACGAAAGAAATTCACTATGAACTAAAGGATTTATATCTAAATAAAGCGACGTTTTCCATAGCATTTACAAGCAAGGAAGACCCGGATGCTGAAAACGGTACGAGCCCAGCTTTGAAGTTACACAAAAATGGATTTGATTTTATTACATTCTTAATTTCCACTAATCCAGGTGAGCCGCTTAAAGAATTAAGCAAAGTTGCTTCTGGGGGGGAACTGTCCAGAATAATGTTAGCACTTAAAAAAATATTTGCAAAACATCAAGGTGTAACAAGTGTAATCTTTGATGAAGTGGATACTGGAGTGAGTGGGCGCGTTGCTCAGGCCATTGCTGAAAAAATTAATCGTGTGTCAGAACAATCACAGGTATTGTGCATTACGCATTTACCTCAAGTTGCAGCAATGGCAGATACACACAATTTAATTGAAAAGGTTGAAAAGGATAACCGAACCACAACCTATATGAAAGAGCTTACGAAAGACCAACAAGTTGATGAATTAAGCAGAATGATTACAGGAGCAAAGTTAACGGATACAGCCAGACAACATGCAAAAGAAATGCTTGCTTTAGCAGATTCCATAAAACAAAAAATATAAGGGATAAGATTAAACAAAAACCAGAAGATAAGTTATCTGGTTTTTTTATTTTGGATTTACAAATTTTGTCTAACTTATACTTTTTCTTAAGCATTCGCGCTTTACTGCGTTATGCGTTTTTTTAAAAGGAAATGATACACAGGTTTACTTGTTATTAACCAGTTTAAAAACATGTTGGTTCGGTCAAATTATAAGTACAGATAAAAGATTGGGTTAGGAACCTGAGGAGAGTGGAATGATTGAAGTTTAGATATGATGTTCGAGTTTGGATAGGAATTTTACTTCTAGCTGTGTTAGTTGCAATACCTTTTAACACACCAATACAAAAGTACCTTTCTATTCCCAATAATATTGTGACCTTCAACAATGATTCAACTATTGCTGTTCCAACATTAGGGAATACAGTTGAAGTGGAGCCAACAAAAGAAGAGACAATTAAAGCTATAAGTTCCAATGATTTTGAAACAGTTTCAGCTGGGGAAGACCAACTTTTTTATACAATTGCTGGAATTCCAATAAAAAAGGTGGACGTAAATGTCCTAGAGGATCTTAAGGTAGTTCCGGGCGGTCAATCGATTGGGGTGCAATTGCATACAGTTGGAGTACTTGTTGTTGGTCATCACCAAGTTACTGGAACAAACAAAGAATTGTCACCAGGGGAAGAAGCGAATATAAAAGTTGGTGATATAATTTTGAAAATTAATGGAGAATCAATAAAGGAAATGCAAGAAGTTAAACCGTATGTAGAAAAAGCGGGTAAGGCAGATAAGTCACTAGATGTAACAATCAAGCGTGGGGATGAAAAAATACAAACAAAACTTACTCCAGTTATGGATGCAAAAGAAAATGAGTACCGCATTGGCTTATATATTAGAGATTCTGCTGCAGGTATAGGCACCATGACGTTCTATGATCCTAAATCGAAAAAATATGGGGCTTTAGGACATGTTATATCAGACATGGATACACAAAAACCAATTGAAATTTTTAATGGTGCCATTGTGAATTCGACAGTTACTTCAATAGACAAGGGGACCAATGGTACTCCTGGTGAGAAGCAAGCCAAATTTTCAGTAGATGCTGATCAAATAGGGACGATTACCAAAAATAGCGCTTTTGGTATATTTGGTAAATTAGATGAAAAAATGGACAATGGTAAATTTAATAAACCAATGCCTGTTGCTTTATCGCATGAAGTAGAAGAAGGGCCTGCAAAAATTTTAACTGTAATTGAAGGTGAAAAGATAGAGGAATTTGATGTTGAAATCGTTAGTAGCGTTCCTCAAAAATTTCCTGCAACAAAAGGAATGATTGTCCAAATAACGGATCCTGAGTTATTAAAGGAAACAGGTGGAATTGTTCAAGGAATGAGCGGGAGTCCAATTATTCAAAACGGCAAAATTATTGGAGCGGTAACCCATGTTTTCGTCAACGATCCTACTAGCGGTTATGGTGTTCATATTGAATGGATGTTACAAGAAGCAGGGGTCCAAATTTATGAGAACGAAAAACAAGTGAGTTGATGAAGTAAACTTGCATTAGAATAAATTCTAATGCAAGTTTTTTTATACAAATTTCTACTTATTTTATTTTTCGACAAAACTCTATAATGATTGTCAAAATTTATCGAACCTAGGTGAAAAGGCCAGAAAAACGAAGTAAAATAAAGGTATTTTTCAAAAAAATAAAGTTTTTTTAATTTAAAGAAGGTTATACGGAATTGGTGTCGAAAGTATAGCGTGGGAAAAGTTTTAATTACATAAGGGAGGAAACAAAGTGGAAAAGATTTCAGTTTGCTTAGTTGACGACAATCGAGAATTGGTTCAAGTTATGGAGGATTATTTTGATGGACAAGATGAAATAGAGGTTATCGGAACAGCGCACAATGGGAGAGATTGCTTAGAAATGCTTAAAGAAATGGAACCAGATGTATTGGTTTTAGATATAATCATGCCTCATATTGATGGATTAGCTGTACTTCAATCTATTCGTGGGTCTGAACGAGATAAATATCCAAATGTTATTATGCTAACTGCATTTGGTCAAGAAGAAGTAATGAAAAAGGCAGTAGATTTAGGTGCAGCATATTTCATATTAAAGCCTTTTGATTTAGATAATTTAGCTGATCAAATTCAGCAAGTACAGGGTAGAAACGTGCAACCTCAGCAATCAAAGGGAATTAATAGAAGAGGTCGACAAAAGAAAGATTTGGAAGCTAATATCACAAATATTATTCATGAAATTGGTGTTCCAGCACATATTAAAGGATATATGTATTTACGCGAAGCAATTACAATGGTGTATAATGATATAGAATTACTTGGATCGATTACGAAAGTGCTTTATCCTGACATTGCTAAAAAGTTTAATACTACCGCGTCAAGGGTAGAAAGAGCTATCCGTCATGCAATTGAAGTTGCTTGGAGTAGGGGAAATATTGACTCGATATCTGAGTTATTCGGTTATACAATTAGTATTTCAAAAGCTAAACCAACAAACTCTGAGTTCATCGCAATGGTCGCTGACCGACTACGTATGGAACATAAAGCGAGTTAAGTAAATAAAAGCTATTTGCCTTATACATTAATAAGAAAAAAATGATGATTCTAATTGATTAGAATCATCATTTTTGTTTTTTATTCTAGCTTTTCATAGTTGAATTTTTTGCATTGTACTGACGTTTTCTATCACGATATACGATAAATCCTCCAATAAAAGCAATACCACCTATAAAAAGAATAAATCCGATAAAAAATTGAACGCCTAAATATAAAAATATAGGATATAGATCTTCAAATAGCGAATCGCGCATTAATTTTATACCATAAGCAGAAATAATTCCTGGTATGACAAGAAGTAAGACTGCAATAATTCGTATCATGTAGAAACCCCTTTAGTAAAATGTTGATTTTAGTATAGCAAAGCCTGTTTAAAATAGAAACTAATTTTATTTGCCAAAACCTGCAGATTAACGTACAATACATGTATGCAAAAAATTGCAAGGTGGGATCAAATGAAGCGTGTGCTCATTGTTGGTGCTGGAAAAGGTGGAAGTGCATTAATACAAATTTTATCTGAAACAGACCGAATGCAGATTGTCGGAGTAATCGACATAAAGGATCATGCTCAAGGTTTAGAGCTTGCAAAAAGATACGGAATACATACAGATAATGATTGGAAAAAATGGATCAATGATGATTTAGATATCATCATTGAAGCTACCGGCAAAGAATCGGTTTTAGAAGAAATAGTAGAAGCTCGCAGTAGGAAGACCGTTGTTATACCAGGTTCAGTTGCATATATTATTTCGGAATTAATGGATGAAAAAGAGTCATTGCTAGAAAAATTAAAGATGGAAATGACTAATCAAGAATTAATTCTCAACAATATTCGTGATGGTATGATTGTGGTAAATGAAAAAGGGATTGTTCAGTTTGTCAATAAAAGTGCTGAACGAATTGTCGGAGTAACCAAAACGGATTTCGTAAACCACCCAGTTCAGGATGTGATTAAAAACTCTAGGCTGCCTTTAGTGTTGAGAAGCCGTAGAAGAGAAGTGAACAGAAAGCTAATTCTTGAAAACGACAAAAAGATTATCACGACACGAATTCCTATCATAAATTCATCTGATCAGTTGGTTGGTGCTTTTGCTGTCTTCAAAGACATTACAGAAGTAGTGAATCTTGCAGAAGAGAATACAGACTTAAAAGAAATTAAAATCATGTTAGAGGCAATTATCCAATCATCTGATGAAGCGATAACTGTCGTTGATGAAAATGGAAAAGGGATGATGATTAATCCAGCCTATTCAAGGATAACTGGATTGTCAAAAGCAGATATAATTGGTAAACCTGCTACTGTAGATATATCTGAAGGGGAAAGCATGCATATGAAAGTCTTGCAGACCCGCCGTCCTGTGCGTGGTGTGCGAATGAAAGTTGGTTCAGCTAAAAAGGATGTTCTTGTTAATGTTGCTCCCGTAATCGTTGATGGAAAGATAAAAGGTAGTGTCGGTGTATTACATGATGTATCAGAGATCAAATCCCTTACCAATGAATTAAGGCGAGCAAGACAAATCATTCGAAACCTGGAAGCTAAATATACGTTTGATGATATAATTGGCTCTTCACCAGAGATGAAGCTGTCCCTTGAGCAAGCAAAAGTTGGAGCAAAAACTCCCGCCACAGTTTTACTTCGTGGGGAATCAGGAACTGGAAAAGAACTTTTTGCTCATGCCATTCATAATGAAAGTGACCGAAAACATAATAAATTTATCCGAGTAAATTGTGCCGCTATGGCAGAATCTACCCTAGAGAGTGAATTATTTGGTTACGAAGAAGGCACTTTTACAGGTACAAAACGTGGTGGTAAAGAAAGTTTGTTTGAAGAAGCGAATATGGGAAGTATTTTCTTGGACGAAATAAGTGAATTATCTTTACATATGCAAGGGAAGTTACTGCAAGTACTACAAGAAAATAAAATTGTACGCGTTGGTGGTAAAAATTCTATAGCGATAAATGTTCGAATAATAACATCAACGAATGCCAATTTAGAAAAAGCAATAATGAAGAAAACGTTTCGAGAGGATTTATATTATAGATTGAACCGTTTGCCAATATTTATTCCTTCTTTACAAGAGCGAATAGAGGATCTGTCTGAGTTAATCCCCCATTTAATCCATAAAATAAACCAGGATTATGGTCGAAATGTTCGTAAGATTGATCAAGAAGCTATGGATTTTCTCAAATCGTACACGTGGCCTGGAAATGTTCGAGAGTTGGAAAATGTCCTAGGACGAGCCCTTATCTACATGGATACTAATGACGAAATCATCAAATTAAAACACATTCCAAGTTTGAATCCAGATAATGCAATTCGTATACAAGATATAGAACGGTTTGACACAAATCAGGGCACACTACAGGATGCAGTTGAACAATTTGAAGAGAGTTATATCAAACAGGTTTATCAAACGAATCATTACAATAAGACAAAAACAGCAAAAGAATTAAATATATCGATTCGAAATTTATATTATAAGATGGATAAATATCGAATAGAAAAAACGAATCTACAAGATTTTTCGTGATTTAATGTAAGTGATCATCAAATAAAGCGCTTACACGTTGCGTTTCATTGTACGATTGTTGGAGGGTTGATATGAAAACGTTAGATGAGTTGAAAGGAACTGCAAAAAAAGATAACGGCCACGTTGTTTCTGTCGCAAATGCAGCGGACGTGGAAGTGCTTAAGGCTGTTCAAGATGCAGTTAAAGAGAATTTGTGCGCTTTTATTCTTTTTGGGAATAAAGACAGCATATACGCATTATCCAAAAAAGTTGGTCTTAACTTATTGTCACCTAAGATAACAGTTGTTTCTGAGGATTCCAATCCGGCTAGTGTAGCTGTGAAAGCTGTTCATAATAAGGAAGCCGACATTCTCATGAAAGGAAATGTTTCAACAAAAGAACTACTGAAAGCGGTATTAAACAAAGAGTATGGACTGCGGTCAGGGAAAGTTTTATCCCATGTAGCCCTGTTTGAAATACCAAATCAGGATCGGTTACTATTTTTAACAGATTCTGGTATGAATATTGCCCCCGGATTAATGGAAAAGGTTGAAATAATCAATAACGCTGTAAAAATTGCGCAGGCTATTGGGATTGATTGTCCTAAGGTTGCCGCTCTCGCTGCAGTAGAAGTGGTAAATACTGCAATGCAAGCAACTGTAGATGCAGCAATGTTGACCCAGATGCAAAAAAGAAATCAAATACATAATTGTATTATTGATGGTCCACTTGCATTTGATAATGCGGTGTCTAAACAAGCTGCTGAACATAAAAACATTCAGTCAGATGTAGCAGGATTGACTGATATTATCGCTGTTCCAACAATCGAAGTAGGAAACGCGTTATACAAATCTTTTATGTATTTTGCTAATGCTAAAGTAGCAGCAGTTGTTAGTGGTGCTAGTGCACCAATTGTCTTAACTTCACGTGCTGATTCTGCTGAAAGTAAATTATATTCACTATCTCTTGCACTAGTCTCATCAAAAAAATTCTAGGAGGAACAAACAATGGAAATTTTTACTTATATGGAAAAATACGATTATGAGCAATTAGTATTTTGTCAGGATAAAAACTCAGGACTTAAAGCAATTATTGCAATACACGACACAACATTAGGACCAGCACTCGGTGGGACTAGAATGTGGACATATAAATCTGAAGCAGAAGCAATTGAAGATGCACTCCGTTTGGCTAAAGGTATGACGTATAAAAATGCTGCGGCTGGTCTTGAATTAGGTGGCGGAAAAACAGTTATTATTGGAGATCCTAGAAAGGATAAAAACCCAGAGATGTTCCGTGCCTTTGGTCGATATATTCAAGGATTAAACGGTCGTTACATTACAGCTGAAGATGTTGGTACAACTGTTCAGGACATGGATTTAATCCATATGGAAACTGATTTTGTAACAGGTATCTCACCTGAATTTGGATCATCAGGTAATCCATCACCAGTTACTGCTTATGGTATCTACAAAGGTATGAAAGCAGCAGCTATGGAAGCTTTCGGAAGTGATTCATTAGAAGGAAAAACCGTAGCTGTTCAAGGTGTCGGTAATGTGGCATATACGTTATGTGAACACTTACATGAAGAAGGCGCGAACCTAATTGTTACAGATATTAATAAAGAAGCTGTAGATCGTGCGGTTAATGCATTTGGAGCAAAAGCGGTAGATCCGGATGATATTTATGGAGTTGATTGTGATATTTATGCTCCATGTGCACTTGGAGCAACAATAAACGATGAAACAATCCCACAACTAAAAGCAAAAGTTATTGCTGGTTCAGCAAACAATCAGCTTAAAAAAACAGAACATGGTGATATTATTCATGAGAAAGGGATTGTTTATGCACCGGACTATGTAATTAATTCAGGTGGTGTAATCAACGTAGCAGATGAATTAAATGGCTACAATGCTAAGAGAGCAATGAAAAATGTTGAATCGATTTATGATATTCTGTTAAAAATATTTGCTATTTCTAAGCGAGATAACATCCCAACATATGTCGCTGCAGATCGTATGGCTGAGGAAAGAATTGCATCAGTAAGAGCTTCCCGTAGTCAATTTTTGTTAAATGGACATCACACATTAAGCAGAAGGTAAATGTGAAAATTGTACTCAGACGGAGGTGAATAGTATTGCAACAACAAATTTTTCGTATTTTAGTAATAAATCCAGGATCTACTTCAACAAAAATTGGAGTTTTTGATAACGAAACTTGTATCTTTGAAAAAACGATCCGTCATGATGTTGAAGAGATTGCAAAATTTAATCGTGTAATTGCTCAATATGATTTCAGGAAAAATGTTATTTTAGATCAACTGGATCATGAAGGTATTAATATTTCTAAACTAAGTGCCGTCTGTGGTCGTGGAGGCTTACTACGACCTATAGAAGGTGGAACGTATGAAGTGAATCCAGCAATGCTTGAAGATTTAAGACAAGGATTTAATGGAGAACATGCATCTAATTTAGGTGGTATTATTGCTAATGAAATTGCTAACGGACTTAATATTCCTTCCTACATTGTAGATCCTGTAGTGGTCGATGAATTTGAAAAAATAGCACGATTTTCTGGTGTACCTGAAATTCCACGAAAAAGTATCTTTCATGCTCTCAACCAAAAAGCAGTTGCTAGAAGAGCTGCTAAAGATATGGGGAAAGCTTATGACCAGGTTAATTTAATCATTACACATATGGGTGGGGGAATTACAGTCGGTGCCCACAAAAATGGAAAAGTAATTGATGTAAATAATGGTCTACACGGTGATGGACCATTTTCTCCAGAGAGGGCTGGAACGATACCTGCTGGTGATTTGGTGTCACTTTGCTACTCGGGTCAATACTACCGTGATGAAATGATGAAAAAATTAGTCGGTCAAGGTGGGTTAATGGCCTATTTACAAACTAGTGATGCAGTAGAGGTAGAAAACAGAATTGAAAATGGTGATAAAGAAGCTGCAGCTATCTATGAAGCAATGGCTTATCAGATTGCAAAAGAAATTGGGTCAATGAGCGCTGTGTTGGAAGGAAAAGTAGATGCAATCATTATGACTGGTGGTCTTGCTTATGGTAAAGCTTTTATAGAAATGATTTCAAGACGGATAGATTGGATTGCAGATACAATTGTCTATCCTGGCGAAAATGAGCTTCAAGCACTTACAGAAGGTACTTTAAGAGTGCTGCGCAAGGAAGAATGGCCGAAAGTTTATCCTACCCAAGCATAAAAAGGAGTGAATAATATAATGGCAAAAGAATATGATCTTGTCGTCCTCGGTGGAGGAACGGGAGGATATGTTGCTGCAATTAGAGCTTCCCAGCTCGGATTACAAGTTGCAATTGTAGAAAAAGGAGATCTTGGCGGAACATGTTTACACCGTGGTTGTATACCTTCAAAAGCATTGCTTCGTAGTGCAGAAGTTCTAAAACAAACAAAAGAGGCTAGTCACTATGGAATTGACACAAAAGACACAACATTAAACTTTACAAAAGTACAAGAACGAAAAAATAGTATTGTAAGTACGTTGCACCAAGGCGTTCAAGGTCTTATGAAGAAAGGCAAAATCGATGTATTTGAAGGATTTGGCCGTATTTTAGGACCTAGTATCTTTTCGCCAATGCCAGGAACAATTTCTATTGAGTATGCAAATGGTGATGAAAATACAATGATTGTACCTAAAAACGTGTTAATTGCAACTGGTTCCAAACCAAAGTCTCTTCCAGGTCTTGAAATTGATGGAACAAATGTCATGACGTCTGATGAAGCACTTCAAATGGAAGAATTACCAAAGTCAATCATCATTGTTGGTGGTGGAGTAATCGGGATCGAGTGGGCCTCGATGCTTGCTGACTTCGGTGTAGAAGTGACTGTTGTTGAATACTTAGATCAAATTTTACCTACCGAGGATGATGCGATTGCTAAAGAAGTCGAAAAACTTCTAACAAAGAAGAGTATCACTTTTGTAAAAGGAGCTAAAGTTTTATCTGACACATTATCTGTCGAAAGTGGAGTTAGCATTGAAGCTGAAGTTAACGGCAAAAATGAAAGTTTCCAAGCAGATAAAATGTTAGTTTCTGTTGGGCGCGAGGCAAATACGTCTAACATTGGTCTTGAAAACACCGACATAGTCGTAGATAAAGGCTTTATTCAAACAAATGAGTTTTTTCAAACGAAAGAAACGCACATTTATGCGATCGGTGATGTTATTGGCGGAATGCAGCTAGCTCACGTCGCTTCACATGAAGGAATTGTGGCTGTAGAACATATGGCTGATAAAAATCCATTACCAATTGACTATGAAAACATACCTACTTGTATTTATTCAAACCCTGAAGTTGCTAGTGTGGGTCTAACTGAAAAACAAGCAAAAGAAAAAGGATTTGATATTAAAATAGGGAAGTTCCCTTTTAAAGCAATTGGTAAAGCGCTTGTTCACGGTGATTCAGAAGGATTTGTTAAAATCATCGCAGATAAGAAGACAGATGATCTATTAGGATGTCATATGATTGGGCCACATGTTACGGATATGATATCTGAGGCTGGACTTGCAAAAGTATTGGATGCAACACCATGGGAAATCGCACATAGTATCCATCCACATCCAACTCTCGCAGAAGTAATGGGTGAAGCAGCATTAGCTGTTGATGGAAAACAGATACATGGGTAAATTTTAAAGTGTAGACGATTGTACGATGGCGTATGGACTGACCAATGTTGAGCTTGACTTATCGAAGCCACACGAAGCTAATTATTAAAGAGGAGGGACCATCAATGACAAAAAACCGTCATGAAGCATTAGGTTTATCAGATGATCAAGTGTTAGAAATGTTTAAAACGATGCTTTTAGCTAGAAAGATTGATGAAAGAATGTGGCTCTTAAACCGAGCTGGTAAAATTCCATTCGTAATCTCCTGTCAAGGACAGGAAGCAGCTCAAGTTGGGGCGTCTTTTGCACTAAATCGAGAGGAAGATTACGTTGCTCCATATTATCGTGATATGGGAGTTGTTCTTGCTTTTGGAATGACAGCAAAGGACTTAATGCTATCTGGTTTTGCTAAACAAGAGGATCCAAACTCTGGTGGGCGTCAAATGCCTGGCCATTTTGGACAAAAGAAAAATAGAATTCTTACTGGTTCATCCCCGGTAACAACGCAGTTACCACATGCTGTAGGTGTTGGTTTAGCAGCAAAAATGGAGAAGAAAAATATCGTGTCTTTAGTTACACTTGGAGAAGGATCATCCAACCAGGGAGACTTTCACGAAGGATTAAACTTTGCCGGTGTACATAAGCTCCCAGTAATTACTATGGTGGAAAATAATAAATATGCCATTTCAGTTCCAATTGAAAGACAAATTGCGGCTAAAAATGTTTCAGATCGTGCTATCGGTTATGGAATGCCAGGGATTACTGTTGACGGTAACGATCCTTTGGCTGTTTATGAAGCTGTAAAAGAGGCAAGAGAACGTGCTATAAAAGGTGAAGGTCCAACATTAATTGAGGCTGTCTCGTACCGTTTAACCGCTCACTCAAGTGATGATGATGATAGTCAATACCGAGAAAGCAAGGAAGTTGAAGAAGCGAAGAAAAAAGATTCCATTATTACATTTGCTGCTTATTTGAAAGAAACAGGAATTTTAACGGAAGAAATAGAAAAGGAAATGAATGGAGAAATCGGAGACATTGTAAATGAAGCTACGGATTACGCTGAGAATGCACCATACGCTGAGCCAGAAAGTTCATTAAAATTTGTATATGAAGAGTAAGGAGGGAACTGTAAAATGCCAGTAATGTCATATATCCAAGCTGTAACAACGGCATTAAAAGAAGAAATGCAACGTGACGAGAAAGTTTTTGTTTTAGGGGAAGATGTTGGTAAAAAAGGTGGCGTGTTCGGTGCTACTAAAGGTTTGTATGATGAATTTGGCGATGCGCGAGTTCTTGACACTCCACTTGCAGAGTCCGCAATTGCAGGTGTTGGTATAGGAGCTGCAATGTATGGAATGCGTCCAGTCGCTGAAATGCAATTTGCGGATTTTATCATGCCAGCTGTAAACCAAATTATTTCGGAAGCTGCTAAAATTCGTTATCGTTCAAATAATGATTGGAATGTGCCAATGACCATTCGTGCTCCTTATGGTGGCGGAGTACACGGTGCGCTATATCATTCCCAATCAGTTGAGGCTGTATTTGCTAATCAACCAGGATTAAAGATTGTCATGCCATCTACTCCGTATGATGTAAAAGGATTATTAAAAGCATCTATTCGTGATAACGATCCCGTACTTTTCTTTGAACATAAGCGTGCATACCGATTACTTAAAGGAGAAGTCCCAGAGGATGATTATGTACTTCCGATTGGAAAAGCAGATGTTAAGCGGGAGGGATCGGATGTTACCGTCATCACTTACGGTCTAGCTGTACATTTCGCGCTTCAAGCAGCAGAAAAATTAGCTGATGAAGATATGGATGTACACATCTTGGATTTGCGAACCATTTATCCGCTAGATAAAGAAGGAATTATTGAGGCTGCTAAAAAGACAGGAAAAGTTTTACTCATTACAGAAGATAATAAAGAAGGTAGCATCATCGGTGAAGTAGCAGCGATTATTGCTGAGAATTGCTTGTTCGATTTAGATGCACCCGTTCAACGTCTTGCAGGACCTGATGTACCATCCATGCCATACTCACCAAAAATGGAAAAATATTTTATGATTAATCCAGATAAAGTTGAAAAAGCAATACGTGAACTTGCAGAATTTTAATGGAATAAAAGGAGGGGCACTAGATGGCTTCTGAGAAAATAAATATGCCACAACTAGGTGAAAGTGTAACAGAAGGAACAATTAGTTCCTGGCTTGTTGAAGTGGGCGATAAGGTCAACAAATACGACCCTATTGCTGAAGTAATGACGGACAAGGTGAATGCTGAAGTACCATCTTCTTTTACAGGTGTTATTAAAGAACTTGTTGCACAAGAAGGAGAAACAATTGAAGTAGGAGAATTAATGTGTTACATCGATACAGAAGGTGGATCTACATCAGACGAAGGTTCTGCAAAAGAGGATCCTAAGGAATCTGAAAATGCCGAATCTGCCGAAGATGATGCAAAGGATAAATCCATGAAAAAACGCTATTCACCAGCTGTTTTACGGATGGCACAGGACAACGATATTGATTTAACACAAGTGTCCGGAACTGGAAAAGGCGGAAGAATCACCAGAAAGGATATTGAGAAAATTATCGCTTCTGGTGATATGCCAATAGCAAGTCCTGCACCAAGACAAGCTGAACAGCCTGAACAAGTACCATCAAAAGCAAAACCTACATCATCTGCTCCCGCACCAACGTCACAAGCTGGCGATATTGAAATTCCTGTGACTGGCGTTCGTAAGGTAATTGCACAAAATATGGTGCGTTCTACAACTGAAATCCCTCATGCATGGATGACGGTTGAAGTTGATGTGACCGATCTAGTGACCTATCGTAACAAGGTAAAAGGTGAATTTAAACAAAAAGAAGGATTTGGCTTAACATTCTTTGCCTTTTTCGTTAAAGCAGTGGCGCAGGCATTAAAAGAATATCCACAATTAAACAGTATGTGGGCTGGTGATAAAATCATTCAGAAGAAAGATATTCACCTATCCATTGCTGTAGCTAAGGATCAAGAATTATTTGTACCAGTTATCAAACATGCTGACGAGAAAAGTATTAAAGGAATTGCGAAAGATATTTCCGAATTGGCCTCAAAAGCTCGTTCTGGTAAATTAACCTCGGCTGACATGCAAGGTGGAACATTTACCGTTAATAATACTGGTTCATTTGGCTCGATCCACTCAATGGGGGTTATCAATCATCCACAGGCAGCAATTTTACAAGTTGAATCAATTGTTAAAAGTCCAATGATTGTTAACGATATGTTTGCTGCGAGGGATATGGTGAACCTATCACTTTCTCTTGATCATCGTATATTAGATGGCCTTGTGTGTGGTAATTTCTTAGCACGAGTGAAGGAAATATTAGAAAATATGAACAAAGATACTACAAACGTTTATTAGGTTCAGTTAATTTGAATTGAAATCTAAGAATAAAATTGATAAGCTAGTTATAGTTTAGACACTACTATTTAACTTAAGGGGATGGATGTTCAAATGGACTTTAACCTATTTATGAATGATGTTGTTGATGTCGCACGTTCAGATATAAGAGAAGCTGGATATGAAGAGCTTTCTACAAAAGAAGATGTAGATGCTGCAATGGGGCGTAAGGGCACTATGTTAGTAATGGTCAATTCTGTATGTGGTTGTGCAGGCGGGGTTGCTAGACCTGCAGCAGCGAATGCAATCCATTATGATAAGCGACCAGATCATTTAGTAACAGTTTTCGCTGGTCAGGATAAAGATGCAACAGAAAAAGCGCGTGAATATTTTGAAGGATTTCCGCCTTCTTCACCATCCTTTGCATTTTTGAGAGACGGTAAAATTGTGACTATGTTAGAACGTCATGATATTGAAGGGTTTACTGCAGTAGATGTGGTAGGAAAACTTCAAAACGTCTTTGATGAACACTGTGAAGAAATATAAAGAAACTAGATTATCTAGTTGCGATGAGGCTGTCTCTAGTTTTTGCGGGTCAGCCTCATTTTATTAATTGTCCAAACACAGAATCTGACTTGAGATAAAAAGGAGATTGAACTGTGAAAATTGGGTATCGAACCATAAAAACTGCTATTGGAACCCCAGTGGCTATATCCATTGCCCAAGTGCTTGGATTAACCAATTTTGCTTCAGCAGGCATACTAACCCTTTTATGTATACAACCATCTAGAAAAAAGTCAGTACTAAGCGCGTGGCACCGATTTTTAGCTTGTACAATTGCTATTTTGTTTTCGTATGTATTTTTCGAAACGCTAGGTTACAATCCTATTGTGGTTGGAATTGCGTTTGCATTATTTATTCCTGTAACAGTTTTTCTTAAAATTTCACCAGGGATTGCTACAAGCTCTGTCATTATTCTAAATTTATATAGTCTTGGCCAAATTACGCTAACGTATATTGTGGATGAATTTTTGCTGATTATAGTTGGGGTGGGAACCGCGCTTTTAATAAACTTATATATGCCTAGTTTGGATAATAAATTAAAAAAGAAGCAAGTGGAATTAGAACAGAATTTCCAGGTGATTTTACAGGAAATCTCATTATACATATGTGATAAAGAGAAGGTTTGGGATGGAAAAGAAATTACGAGAGCTGAGGAGATTTTAGAAGAGGCAAGTAATCTGGTTTCTTTGGATCGTGAAAATCACTTATTAAGAAGTAGTCATCCCTATTATGATTATTTTAAAATGAGAAAAAAACAGTTTGAACTATTAAAAAAAATGCTTCCACTCGTAAGTAGATTACCTAATACGGATGATTTATCAAAATCCATAGCTGACTTTTTTGAGAGTTTATCTGAGGCCGTACATCCTGGTAACACGGCAGCAATTTATTTGGAAAAACTTAAAAATTTACAAGATGTTTTTGATCATGAAGAACTACCAACAACACGTGAGGAATTCGAAACGAGAGCAAATTTATTTCGATTATTACGTGAAATAGAGGATTATTTAATTATCAAAAAGAAATTCAAAGATAGCGATGTGGATAATAAAAGCGGAAGGGTCCGTTAATGCCGTATGACCCCTGGACGGACGGCATCGCATGGGATAAAGGAAATACGAAGAGTGTAAGCGATTCGATGTTGACTTATCGTGAGGTGGTGTTGGAAGGCAATGTAACTGGATGAAGGAAAAAGAAAAAAGACCGGAATGGATACTATTCCGGTCCAAATTTCATATTTTCTACTATTATTAATTCACAAAAAGTGCTAGTCCAGTAGTTACTGTTGTTAATACCATAGCAAGTATCATGATGTAGATAACTAATTTTAATCTACGGTCTCGCTTTGACGCCTTTTTATTCGTATGCGTTTGATTATTAGCCACAACTAATCCTCCTTAAAACCTAATACTAATTGTATTTTATCGTTTATCTGGCATTTGGACAAGTAAAATAAAAGAATAGTACTAAAAATTCATGATCTAAATCAAATGGAGGTCTTTTCGTATGAATAAGAATGACCCTAATACATCGGAATTAAAAGAGGCTAACTGGAAAAAATCTGTAGACAAAACATTAAAGCGCTTTCCCGAACGAAAGAATGCTTTCCATACCACTTCAGAGATAGAAGTGGATGGGTTATACTACCCTGAAACAAATGAGAAATACGAAAATGATCTCGGGTATCCAGGTGAATTTCCGTATACACGTGGAATTCAGCCTACTATGTATCGGAGCCGGTTTTGGACAATGCGACAGTATGCTGGATTTGGTTCTGCTGTAGAAACAAATAAGCGCTTCCGTTATTTACTGGACCAAGGGCAAACTGGTTTATCAGTTGCGTTTGATTTACCAACACAAATCGGCTATGACTCTGATGATGTAATGTCTGAAGGGGAGGTTGGTAAGGTTGGTGTAGCCATTGACTCGCTTTATGACATGGAAAAGCTTTTAGATCAGATTCCGCTTGATAAAGTTAGTACATCCATGACCATTAATGCTCCTGCATCAGTGTTATTATGTATGTATATTGCAGTTGGGGAAAAACAAGGTGTTCCTATTGGAAAATTAACCGGTACGATACAAAATGATATTTTAAAAGAGTATATCGCACGTGGTACATACATTTTTCCACCTAAACCATCTATGCGTCTTATCACAAATATTTTCCAATACTGCCAGGAAAATGAAATGAAATTTAACACAATCAGTATTTCTGGATACCATATACGCGAAGCAGGCTCCACAGCTGTACAGGAATTAGCTTTTACACTAGCAAATGGAATGGCGTATGTAGACGCAGCATTGCAATCTGGTTTAGATATTGACGCGTTCGCTCCACGGTTAGCATTTTTCTTTAATGCACACAATAACTTTTTTGAAGAAATTGCCAAGTTCCGTGCCGCACGGCGAATTTGGGCGAAAATAATGAAGGAACATTACCAAGCAAAGGATCCGAAAAGTTGGAAGTTACGTTTTCATACGCAAACAGGCGGGTCAACACTAACAGCGCAGCAACCGGATAATAATGTTGTTCGTGTTACCTTACAAGCACTTGCAGCAGTAATGGGTGGTACACAAAGTTTGCATACCAATTCACGGGATGAGGCACTATCATTACCAACTGAAGAATCTGCCCGAATAGCACTTCGAACACAACAAATAATTGCAAACGAAAGTGGTGTAGCAGATACGGTGGATCCATTAGGTGGTTCGTATTATGTAGAAGAACTAACTGATAAAATGGAAGAGGAAGTAAATAAATATTTGGAACAAATTAAAGAAATTGGTGGAGCGGTTCAAGCGGTTGAAGAAGGATTTATGCAACGGGAGATCCACCATAAAGCTTATGAAACACAGAAACAAATTGAAAAAGAAGAAGAAATTATTGTTGGATTAAATAAGTATAAGCTGGATGAAGAAGTAAATCCCGATTTATTAAAGGTGGACGAGGCATTAGAGCAAGCTCAAATCAATTCCCTAGTAAAAATTCGTGCTGAAAGGGATCAGGAAAAAGTGGATGAATTATTAAATAAGTTAAGAACGCAAGCAAAAGATCAGAATGCTAATTTAATTCCACATATACTTGATGCAGTTAAAGCGTATGCTACAGTTGGCGAAATTTGTAATGTAATGCGAGATGAATTCGGTCAATACACAGGGATGTAAGAAGGGGAGAGACGAATGAAAAAAATTCGAGTATTAATCGCAAAACCGGGTTTAGACGGACATGATCGGGGAGCATTAGTAATTGCACAGGCATTACGAGATCATGGAATGGAAGTTATATACACCGGGCTACGTCAAACGCCTGTACAAATAGCACAAGCAGCAGTACAGGAGGATGTGGATGTAATTGGGCTTTCCTCTTTATCTGGGGCACATCGATCGTTGTTTCCTAAGGTGATCGATGAATTAAAAAAACGGAATGCCAGTGATATTCCTGTTGTTGGAGGTGGCGTGATTCCAAGTGAGGACATCCCTTTCTTACTTGAAAAAGGAGTCAATCAAATATTTACAAGTGGTTCTTCTACAGAGGTGCTGGCAAATTACATTAAACAGTTAATTGATCCAAAATCATCAATAATTAATACGCCCTCTAAAATAGCGCATATTGGTATAGCTGTTAATTCCATAGATCAAGCTATTCCTTTTTATTCCAATACTTTAGGATTAGAACTTGAAGGTATAGAAACAGTTGAATCAGAACATGTAAAGGTTGCTTTTCTAAAAATTGGTGAAACCCGATTTGAGCTTTTAGAGTCCTTATCAGCATCTTCAGCTGTTCAAGCTTTTATTGATAAAAAAGGTGAGGGAATTCATCACATCGCATTAGAAGTAGATAATATAAATGTAAGATTGCAGCAATATAAATCAGATGGTATAAAACTGATTCATGAGCAAGCAAAGACTGGTGCACATAATAGTGAAATAGCTTTTATTCACCCGAAAGCAGCAAATGGAGTATTGTTTGAACTGTGTCAACCAGCAGAGGGAAGTGAAGAATAATGGATATTTTTGATAAAATTAACGAGCTTTATGATAAAAGAAGACAGGTTGAACTCGGCGGTGGAGACGCGCGAATAGATAAACAACATGCCAAAGGAAAAAAAACCGCTCGGGAACGAATCGATTATCTTTTAGACGATGGATCATTTGTTGAACTGAATCCATTTATGGAACATCGAGAAACTGATTTTGGAATGGATACCTCTAGCGCAAAAGGTGAAGGTGTTGTTACAGGATACGGAAAAATTAATGGAAAACCTGTTTATTTATTTGCACAGGATTTCACCGTGTACGGAGGTGCCCTTGGTGAAATGCATGGTAAAAAAATTGCTGGAGTGATGGATTTAGCCGCCAAAAATGGTGTGCCATTTATTGGTTTAAATGATTCAGGAGGCGCTAGAATTCAAGAAGGCGTATCGTCACTCGATGGATACGGACAAGTTTTTTACCGTAACTCGATCTATTCAGGCGTGATACCACAGATTTCTGTGATTCTTGGACCAAGTGCAGGAGGTGCAGTCTATTCACCGGCAATTACTGATTTTGTCATCATGGTTGAAAAAACATCTCAAATGTTTATCACTGGTCCGAAAGTGATAGAAACAGTGACTGGCGAAAAAATTTCCTCTGAAGGATTAGGCGGGGCAGACGTACATAACTCAAAGAGCGGGAATGCACATATTAAGGCTTCAAGTGAAGAGGAAGCATTAGATGCAGTTCGTGATTTACTGGCATATTTACCTGCAAACAATCAGGAAAAGCCAACGCTTAAGCCGATTGACGAACAAAACAACACGTGTCCTGATTTGACAGATATTGTTCCATTTGACTCAACCCGACCTTATGATGTCAAACGGGTGGTTGAACAGGTTGTCGACAAGGATAGCTTTTTTGAAATTCATAAAGATTTTGCGAAAAATATAGTAGTGGGTTTTGCCCAGATCAGCGGACAAACAGTTGGACTCGTTTGTAATCAACCAAAATATTTAGCTGGTGGTCTTGATATTGACTCCAGTGATAAAGCAGCTAGGTTTATCCGGTTCTGCGATTCATTTAATATCTCGTTGATTACATTTGAAGACGTTACTGGATTCTTCCCTGGGGTCAAACAAGAACATGGTGGTATTATCCGCCATGGCGCGAAGATTTTATATGCGTATTCAGAAGCAACAGTCCCTAAAATTACAGTTATAACACGTAAAGCTTTTGGTGGCGCTTATGTGGCTTTAAATAGTAAATCTATAGGTGCCGATTTAGTTTATGCATGGCCGAATGCGGAAATAGCAGTAATGGGGCCTGAAGGTGCAGCTAACATCATATTTGCAAAAGAAATAGCGGAAAGTGAAAATCCTGAGGCGACAAGACAAGATAAAATTGACACATACCGTGAAAAATTTGCGAACCCGTATATAGCTGCTGGGCTTGGCATGATCGATGATGTCATTGACCCAAGAGAAACGCGTGTTAAATTAATTCAAGCGCTTGAAATGTTATACAACAAACAAGAAGACCGCCCAAAGAAGAAGCACGGGAACATACCATTGTAAAAAGAAAAGCGGAAGCGACTGCTTAGCGACGTACAAATAGATAGGACTGTGAAAGTACGGTGAACTTTCCGTACATTCATCAGGACTAACTATTTGCTAGTCGCTAGGAGCCGCAGCTAGATCAAGAAAGAAAAGCGGAAGCGACTGCTTAGCGACGTAGCAGCTAGAATCTGCAACTAGACAAAATAAAAAGCAATACAGGAGGTACCAATGATTCCAGTAAATAAGGAAAGACTAGTTGATGAATTTTTAGAATTAGTACAAATCGATTCCGAAACAAAACATGAAGCTGAAATTGCAGAAGTGTTAAAAAAGAAATTTACAGAACTAGGTTTAGAGGTGACGGAAGATAATAGTAAAGAAGTAACTGGTCACGGTGCAGGTAACTTAATCTGCTCGTTAAAAGGTACAAAAGAGAACATTGATCCAATTTACTTTACCTCTCATATGGACACGGTGGTTCCAGGTAATGGAATAAAGCCTTCTATTAAGGATGGCTTTATTGTGTCAGATGGCTCTACTATTTTGGGCGCTGATGACAAAGCAGGTTTAGCAGCTATATTTGAAATGATTCGTACCCTAAAAGAAAACAATATGGATCATGGTGAGATCCAATTTATTATTACAGCTGGTGAAGAATCTGGCTTAGTTGGCGCTAAAGCACTTGATGCTTCTCTATTAAATGCAAAATTTGGTTATGCGATTGATAGTAACGGAGAGGTTGGTGATATTATCGTCGCAGCACCAACACAAGCAAAACTTTTCACTACTATGAAAGGAAAAACTGCACATGCTGGTGTGGCTCCAGAGCAAGGAATATCCGCGATAACATTAGCAGCAAAAGCTATCTCTAAAATGCCCCTTGGCCGTATTGATGATGAAACAACCGCAAATATCGGTCGATTCGAAGGTGGAAAACAAACCAATATTGTTTGTGATTATGTCGAGATCTTAGCCGAAGCAAGGTCACTTGTTCCAGAGAAAATGGAAGCACAAGTTGAAAAAATGAAACAAGCTTTTGAATCTACCGCGAAGGAATATGGTGGTACTGCTGAGGTCGATGTGCAAATTATGTACCCTGGCTTCAAGCAAGATACTGGCGATCAGGTAGTAGAAGTAGCACGTAACGCTGCCAAGGCTATTGGCCACGAAAGTAAATTATTAACAAGTGGTGGAGGCAGTGATGCAAACGTTATCGCTGGACATGGAATTCCAACCGTTAATTTAGCTGTGGGATATGAAGACATTCACACTACAAACGAACGAATTGCTGTTGAAGATTTAGTGAAGATTTCGGAATATATTACTGCAATCGTTCAAGAAACAGCAAAATAAAAAACAAAAAAGAGGCTGGGACATAACTAGCCAAAAATAACTTAAAAATGGTTCCGATCATCGGTTTTTGATGATCGGAACCATTTTTCGTTGGATTGTTTTCATTATCTATTGGTTGTTTTGTCTTCATGGCGGTGTACTTCCTCAAGTTTACCGCCATGAATGCAAATCCTAATTCATTTTCTACTTTCTCTTCACCTCTCACAGACATACGAGTGAAGCACAAATTAGCCTTCAAAAATCCGAAGACTGGCTCCACATCGATTTTACGATTGCCGTAGATTTCACCAGTTTTCTCTTCCGAAAGCAGTTGCCTAATATATTCTTTTTGGTGTTCCCATTTTTCATTGTAATAAATTCTTCGATTATTTCCTTCCTTTGCTTTGGTGCATTGGGAACGCAATGGACAATCTGAACAGTCCTCAGCCTCATAGACTTT